>NZ_JABUMQ010000331.1:0-12356 GCF_013336645.1 Myxococcus sp. CA039A
TTCTTGAAGCGCTCCTTGAGGTTCGCGAAGAAGTTCTTCTCCTCCGGCGTGGGGTCGCCTTGACGCGGCGCGTCCATGGCGATGTGCTCGGCGACTTCCGGGGGGAGGTCCTCCAGGAACCGGGAGGGCGTCCGGGGGACTTCCTTGCCGCGCTTCACGCGGGTGACGGCGCGCGTGAGGTACAGCGTCTCCTTGGCGCGGGTGATGCCCACGTAGCAGAGGCGGCGCTCCTCCTCGAGGTTCTGCGCCTCGCCCTGCATGCCTCCGTGCGGCATCAGGTCCTCCTCCATGCCGATGAAGAAGACGAGCCGGTACTCCAGGCCCTTGGACGCGTGCACCGTCATCAGGGTGACGCGGCGGTTGGCACCGGGCACTTCGTCGTCCTCCTCCTGCTTCGTGTCCAGGCTGAGGCGGTTGAGGTACGTCAGGAGGCTGGCCTTGGGGCCCTCGCGCTTCTCGAAGCGCTCCAGCGAGCCGAGCACCCCATCCACGCCCTTGAGCTTCTTGTCCGCGCTGGTGGCGCTGGGCGCGTGGGCGCGCGTGGCCTCGCGAAAGCCAATCTCCTCCAGGAGCTTGCGCGTCACGGTGGCCAGTTGGCCGTGCTCGTACGCGGCGCGGTAGCGCTCCACCAGCTCCACGAACTCGCGGACCTTCTCGCCGGCGCCGGGGGGCAAATCCTCGTACTCGGTGGCCTTGCGCATCACCGTCCACAGGGTGACGCCCTCGGAGCGCGAGTGCCCGTGCAGCCGCTCCATCGTCACGTCGCCGATGCCCCGGGACGGGACGTTGACGATGCGCATGAGGGAGATTTCATCCAGCCGGTTCACGATGACCTTGAAGTACGCGATGACGTCCTTCACCTCGCGCCGGTCGAAGAACTCGCTGCCGCCCACGACTTCGTAGGAGATGCCCTTCTCGCGCAGCATCTCCTCCACCGGGTGGGACTGGCCGTTGGTCCGGTAGAGCACCGCGATGTCGTCCTCGAGGACGCCCAGCGACACGTGCTTCTGGATTTCGTGCGCGACGAAGCGGGCCTCCTCCTCGTCATTGGGGCACGCCACGACCTTGACCTTGGGGCCGCCCTTGCGGTCGGTCCACATCTGCTTGGCCTTGCGCTCGGGGTTCTTCGCGATGACGGCGTTGGCCGCGTCCAGCACCATCTGCACGGAGCGGTAGTTCTGCTCCAGTCGCACCTCCTTCCCGCCCGGGAAGAAGTGGTCGAAGTGGAGGATGTTGCGCACCTCCGCGCCGCGCCACGAGTAGATGCACTGGTCGTCGTCACCCACCGCGCACACGTTGCGCGACTCGCCGGCCATCAGCTTGAGCACGTCGAGCTGGGCCATGTTGGTGTCCTGGAACTCGTCCACCAGGAGGTAGCGGAAGCGGCGCGTGTACTTGACGTAGAGGTCCGAGTGCTCGCGTAGCAGCCGCGCGGGCAACAGGAGCAGGTCATCGAAGTCCACCGAGCCCTGCGCCTTCAGCGCCAGTTGGTAGCCCGGGTACACCATGTGGGTGATGAGGTCGTAGTCATCACCGATGCCCTCCGGCTTGGGCTCCGGGGCCTTGCCGGAGTTCTTCGCCTTGGAGATGAGGTTGAGCACCTTGCGCGCGTCAAAGGAGCGGTCGTCGATGCGGTGCTCGCGCATGGCGCGGCGGATGATGGCCAGCTGATCACCCATGTCCGCGATGGCGAACTTCTTGGGCCACCCCAGGCGATGGATGTCCTCGCGGAGCATCTCCGCGCCGAAGGCGTGGAAGGTGCACACCAGCACGCCCTGCGCGCGCGGCCCGGCCATGTGGACCAGGCGCTCCTTCATCTCGGTCGCCGCCTTGTTGGTGAAGGTGACGGCGAGGATGTTGCGAGCCAGGATGTGGTCTGGTCGCTCGTTGAGCAGGTGGACGATGCGGTGGGTGATGACGCGAGTCTTCCCGCTGCCAGCACCCGCGAGGACCAGCAAGGGCCCCTGGAGGGTAACCACGGCCTCGCGCTGCGGAGGGTTGAGCTTCGAGAGGTCCATTGCGCGCGGGCCGGGGATACCCTTTGATTCGTCCGTGCGCGACAACTTTCTCCTCCGCCTCACCGCCGCCCTGCTCGCGCTCGCTCCAGGTGTCGGATGCCTGGACCGTGACGGCGCCTCACGCGAGGTGGAAGCCTCCGTGCCCGCCGCGAGCGCGCCCTGCGTGTACTTCAAGACGCTGGCCCCCTTCCTCCCAGAGACGCTGGAGGGGTTCACCGTCGCGCGCACCCAGGGCTCCACCGGCAAGTACGGCGAGGTGTCCGTCTCCGAGGCCGAGCGCCTGTTCACCCGAGGTGAGGGACGAGAGGTGAAGGTGCGCATCGTGGACACCACGATGGGCGAGAAGATTGGACAGGCCATCCGCGACGCGGCGGAGCGGGCCAAGGACCGGGCACCCAGCGACCCGGCGGCCCCCATCCACTGGAAGGACGCGGTGGGCTTCGTGAGGTACGACGCGGAGGAGTCGCTGGCGGAGGCCAACCTGCTGGTGGGCGACCGCTTCGTGGTGGCCGTCACCAGCCGGGGTTTCCCGGGTACGGTGGAGGTGCGGCGGGTGGCGCGTGGAATCGACCTGGCCGGGCTGGCCCGG
Organism: Myxococcus sp. CA039A; assembly: GCF_013336645.1. Taxonomy (NCBI): domain Bacteria; kingdom Pseudomonadati; phylum Myxococcota; class Myxococcia; order Myxococcales; family Myxococcaceae; genus Myxococcus; species Myxococcus sp. CA039A. The sequence goes on from NZ_JABUMQ010000331.1 coordinate 2,608, forward strand.
CTTCAGTGAGCCCCGACAATGGGCAAGGAGTGTCCCGGGTGGTGAAGGAGAAAGGTACGCGGCCCGACGCAGTGGATCCGCTCGCCGCGGAGAAGGCCGCACGCGCGTTGGTGGCGACGCTCGGCAAGCGGGAGTTCCTGGAACAACTCCAGAAGCTCACCAAGAGCTTTGCGTCGGACCCCGGCAACCCCGGCTCCTACGCATGCGAGGGATGTCAGCGCTGCGCCAACTGCATGTTCTGCAAGGACTGCGACAGCTGCTTCCAGTGCACCCACTGCACGCGGTGCGAGCTGTGCAACAACTGCTCGCACTGCGTGGAGTGCAAGAGCTGTCACGCGTGCGCCTACTGCCTGCAGAGCGAGAACTGCACCACCAGCGCGTACCTGGTGCTCTGCCGCAACCTGCAGGACTGCAACTACTGCTTCGGCTGCGTGGGGCTGGCCAAGAAGGACTTCCACATCCTGAATGTCCCCTTCCCTCGAACCGAGTACTTCAAGGTCGTGGGCAAGCTGCGCAAGGAGCTGGGGCTGTCGTGAGCAGCCCCGTCGTCCCCGTGCGCGCTGCTAGAGGGCGCGCACGTAGAGGGCCTTGAGGTACTCCGTCTCCTGCAACCCACCGAGCACCGGGTGGTCCAGGCCCGCGCCCCGGCGCTCCAGAATCTGAATCGGGCGCTTGGCGTCCGCCGCGGCGCCGAGCAGCATCTCCTCGAAGCCCGCGCGGTCCAGCTTGCCGGAGCACGAGCAGGTGACGAGCAGTCCGTCCGGCTTCAAGCAGCGCAACGCGCGCAGGTTCAGCTCGTGGTAGGCGCGCAGCGCGGTCTCCAGGCCCTCGCGGCGCTTGGCGAGCCCCGGCGGGTCCAACACGATGGTGTCGAAGCGCCGGCTCTGTGAGTCGAAGCGCTTGAGCACATCGAAGGCGTTGGCGTTCTCCACGCTGACGTTCGTCCGGTTGTTGGCGCGGGCGTTTTCGCCGATGCGCGCCGCGGCCTTCTCGTCCTGCTCCACCGCGAGCACCGACTCGGAGTTGCGAGCCAGGGCCAGCGCGAAGCCACCGTGGTAGCTGAAGAGGTCCAGCGCCTCGCCGCGCGCCAGCTCTCCGGCGCGCAGGTGGTTGTCCACCTGGTCCAGGAAGGCGCCCGTCTTCATGTCGCCCAGCAGGTCCACTTCGAAGCGGTTGTCGCCCTCGTGGTACGTGAAGCGCGACTCTCCCTCGCCGTGCAGGAAGCGCGACTCGCGCGGAAGGCCCTCGAAGTCGCGGCCGGAGGCGTCGTCGCGGCACACCACGTGGGTGGCGCCGGTGAGTTCCACCAGCATCTTCGCGAGGGACTCCTTGCGGGCGTCCATTCCCTCGGAGAGCGTCTGGAGCGTCAGGCCCTTGCCGTAGCGGTCCACGAAGAGACCGGGCAGTTGGTCCGACTCACCATGCACCAGCCGCAGACCGTCGCGCCCGGACAGCGAGGACCTGCGCGCGAGCGCGGCCTCCAGGCGACGACGGAAGAAGAGGTCGTTCACCGGCTGCTCGCGAGGGGGCTTGCGCGTCAGCAGCCGCAGCGCCAGCGGGGAGCGCCGCGCATAGAGGGCCTGGCCAATGGGGTTGCCCTGCGAGTCCACCACCAGCACCACCGCGCCAGGGCCCGTCACGTCGGGCGGGGCGGCCAGCTCGGTGCGGTACAGCCAGGGGTTTCCGGTGCGCAGGGACTTCGCGCCCTTGGGAGTCGTACGTGCCACGGGAAGCGTTACGTTGATGGCCATTCGCGTCACTCCAGGCCGCGCGCGGCCAGTTCTTCATCGTCCTCCCCTCGCAGATGCCCGATTTCGTGCAGCAATGTCACGCGAATCTGCTCGCGCAGCTCCGCCGGCGTGCGCACGGCCCTCGCCAGGTTGCGTCGGTAGAGCACCACGGAGCGGCACGGCGTCTCCGTTCCGTCGCACGGCGCGCCCAGCGGCGGCCCTCTGAACAATCCGAGGATGGTGGGCGACAGCGGAGGCTGGTTGGCCAGCAAGTCACCCTCGGCGGGCAGCTCCTCCGCGGTGACGGGCACTCCCTCCAAGTCGCCCCGCATGTCCACGGGCAGCTCCGACACGGCCCGCGCCACGTCCACGCGGAAGGCGTCCTCGCCAGGCAGGGGCGGCGTCGGGAAGTCCTCCGGCGCCAGGCTCCGGGCCTTGTCGAAGTGGACCTGCGCCTGCTTCCACTTCCCCTCTCGCTCCAGCAACAAGCCCAGGTGCTGGTGCGCATGCGCGGCGCGCTCCGCGTCGGACACGAGCCCCTGGAAGGCCACCTTCGCCTCGGCGAAGCGACACAGCTCGAAGAGGGCCAGGGCCCGCTCGTAGAGCGCTTCCCGGCTGCCCGGCTCCCGGGCCAGGACGATGGCCGCGCGCGCCAGGGCCTCTTCCGACTGGCCCAGGTCGTTGAAGGCCATGGCCGCCACCAGCGCCAGATGCGGAATCAGCTCCGGAGGGGTACCGGGCTGAGACAGGCCGCGCTCGGCGTAGAGCGTGCCCAGTTCGTCTCGCTCGCGCGTAGAGGGCAGCTGCACGGCATAGAGGTGCGCCGCGCCCAGCAGCGCATCCGAGTCCCCCGGGTCGATGGCGAGCGCCCGCGCGAAGGCGAGCTGGGCCTCGGGCTCGCGTCCCAGCGCGGCCAGCGCCACGCCGCGCTCGGCATGGGCCGCCGCGAGGTCCGGCTCCAGGGCCGCCGCCTGCGCCGCGCAGGACAGCGCCTCCTCGAAGCGACCTCCGTCGTAGTACCCGCGCGCCGCATCCAGCGGCGAGCTGCCCTGCGCGCGACACACCGCGAGCGGCTGCACGGGACGCGAGGCGACGTCGGCACCTTCCGCCGGGGAGGCATTGGCCGCCGGGGCCTTCACCGAGGACACCTCCGGCGGACCGGCGTCTCCCGTCTCCGGGGCCGAGGCGTTCCGCTTACACGCGGTGAGGAGAAGGCAGAGGGCGAGCAGACCGCGCCGCGACATGGGGCGTCAGGCTACGGCATCACCTCGTGGCCGGGAAGCGGGGACGTGCATGCTCGCTCGGCAGGCGGCATCCCCGCGCGCGCTCGGGTGAACTAGGGTGGGAGCCCCATGAGAGACTTGATTCTGGCGTCCACGTCCAGCGCCCGCCGAGCGCTGATGGACGGCCTGGGCCTGCCCTACCGCACCCAATCCCCAGGGGTGGACGAGACGGTGGCTCCCCACCTGTCCGCGAAGGAGGCCGTCCGGGAGCTGGCGGCCCGCAAGGCTCGCGCGGTCCACGCGCGCAACCCGGACGCATGGGTGCTGGGCGCCGACCAGCTCGTCGAGGTCGCCGGCGAGACGCTCACCAAGCCCGACAACCGCGAAGCCGCGCGTGGGCAACTGGGCAAGTTGCTGGGCCATACCCACGACATCCACACCGGCGTCTGCCTCGTGGGCCCCGGAGGCCACTTCAGCGAGGCCGTGGAGACCGCCCGACTCACCTTCCACGCCGTGACGCCCGACGAGCTGGAGCGCTACCTGGACCTGAACGAGTGGGAGGGCTGCTGCGGCAGCTACCGCGTGGAAGGCGCGGGACAGGCGCTGCTGGCGCGCTTGGACGGAGACCGCTCCAACGTGCAGGGCCTGCCCATGGTGACGGTGGTGCGACTGCTGCGGCAGGCCGGCTTCTCGTTCTTCGAGCGCCGGTAGTCCGCCCCTCCGTCAGCCCGCGGTGGACAACTCCGCGAGAATCTCCTGGTACGCGGCGCGGGCCTTGTCGGACTGGTCCGCCTTGAAGCTGGCCGCCGCTACCACTGGGTGACCGCCACCGCCGAACCGACCGGCAATCGCGGACAGGTCGTGCTTGCGCAGCTCCGGCTTCCACGGGTTGGAGCCGAGCGACACCTTGGCGCGCGACGCGCCCTTGCCCACCCACAGCGTGTAGCGCGCATCCGGATAGAGCGCGTACGCGATGAACTTGTTGAGGCTGTCGACGCCCTCGTCCACCAGGTCGAAGAAGACGACGCCGCGCTCGTAGCGGGCCTTCGCTCGCACCAGCTCGATGTGGCCCTGGTGACGCGAGAGCAGCGGGGCCAGCGGCGTGGCGATGAGCGGCGAGGCGGCGAGCTCCGCGAGCGATTCCGACTGCATGCGCCGGATGACCTCGGGGATGAGCGCCGGGTCCTTGTTCGCCTCCAGCACCGTCATGATGCGCAGCGCGGGCTCCTCCAGCGCCACCGCCATCTGGGGCGACGGAAACTGGGCGCCGTCGATGATTTCGGCCCAGTGGATGAGGTCCGAGAGCGACGACGCATCCCAGCCGAAGCGCTCGTGCGCCACGTCCGCCAGGTACTTCGTGCAGCTCTTGCGGTGCCCGTCGTGGAACTTGCGCCCGCTGGTGTCCGCGAGGAAGTGCGCCTCGTCCCCCGGCTGCTGGAAGGCGGAGGCATGGTGGTCGAACCACCACGTCAGCCGCGCGTCCTGGCTGTAGCGGAAGTCGACGATGACGTTCTCCTCGCCAGTGAAGACCGCCGGGTCGATGCCCTCCGCGCCCGGCTTGTGATTCAGGCCCTGGTAGCCAAAGGCCGCGTCCGCGCGGACGCGCTCCCGATAGAAGCGGGAGAACACCGCGGCGCTCGCGGCACCGTCGAAGCAGTTGTCGTGAAAGAGGACCTGAACGTTCATGGCGGGCTGCCCTTTACTGCAACGCGAGTCCCTCGCCCACCGCCGCGAAGGCCGCGGCCCCCTGCGCATCGCCCGTCTGTACATCACCCGACCCGGCGGCGACGACGGCCAGCCCCACCAGTCGACCATCCGCCAGCAGCCCGCAGCCCAGCGTGCCTCGCGCCCCCGCCGACGTGTTCAGCGCGTAGAGCTGCGTGCGGCCTCCCAGCGCGGCGGGCGCCGGCCGCGTCAACGGTGCATTCGACGCCCCACCCAACGAGCGCAGCAGGCCCTGACACCCCGCCACCAGCGACACACCCGGCGAGCGCTCCACCCACAAGAGACCGAAGCGTCCTCGCGCCACGTCGCCGAAGCCCACGCCGCTGCCATTCAGCGTCGCCGTGGGCAGCACCAGGTGCGTGGAGAGCTGCTCGCGCGTCAGCCGCTCCCACCCCACGGGCAGCTCCAGCCGGTATCCCAGCTCGCTGCCGACCAGGAGCTGGCGGACGCCGCCACCGCCCCCCGGAGTCAGCGTCCCCGGAATGGCGAGGAGCGCCGACGACACCAACGCCACGGCGAGTCCCAGCCCCAGGCCCACGTACCGCCGCGCGGCGCCGGGCTCGCCCAGCACCAGCGTCAGCGCCACCAGTCCCAGCGCGAAGTAGGCCACGTGCACCGGGGCCGTCGGCGCCGCGCGCGCAAGCCAGGCCGTGGCCAACAGCTGCACCACCAGCCCCGTCTGCGCGAGCCCCTTCGCGGGCCCCCGGTTGACCACCAGCACCAGCGCGAGCACCAGGTCCAGCGCCACCAGCCCGTACGTCCACGAGGGGTCCTGGAGCGAGCCCAACACGCCACCGGCTCGCAGGAACCACGCCGCCGCGCTCGCCCCCAGCACACCCGCCACGGGCCCTGGATGGGCGGACACCGCGCTCGTCACCAGGTCGCCACCGAACACCGTGGCGTCGTCGTCCACCGCGTCCCCCAACCTGTCCAGCCGCGTGCGGCCGACCTTCTTGTAGGACTGGAGATGATCGAACGGCTCACCACAGGCGGGACAGGCCGTGGCACCCCGGGGAATGGGGCTATGACCGCAGCTCGGGCAGAGGGTCTGAGGCATGCGCCGGCGTATACCGCACTGAACACTCCGCCCACGAGAGCGCGACGCGCGTGTTAGCCGCACCCCGCAGTGCCAATTTTTCGACCAAAAGGGCGGGGCTCGAATGACACCTGAGTCATTCAAGACTGAGCACACTCGCAGTCCTTGCGGCTTCTGGCCGACTCTCGACTCTTGAACGAAACGTCGAGATTCCCGGGCTGGCTGAACGAAAAATCTCGACAGAACGAGGAATCGGTTCCGAACCCCGACGTTTACCGTGAGGTGGTGAACCTGGAACCCTGCTTCACTACAGGGAAATCCCGTAGAGCAGGTTACCTGCCAGGTGAGCCTCCGACTGGCACCTCGTCTGCATATGTCAGACCCCAGGTGTACTCACCCGCGCTGAACCGCGTGGTGGGAGGAGCACATGGCCAAGAGGACGACACGCAAGAGCGTCACGGTCCGCAGGCAGGGTCGCCGGGTGATGCCCGCGCTCCGGCGGACGGCTCAGAGGGCCCGGGTGGCCGCGGAGAGGGCCCAGCTCACCGTGGGGGAAGTCATCGCCGCGGCCTTCGACACGGCCGGTGGCGAACTCGGTGAGGCGCTGGAGGTGATGACCTCGCCGCAGATGGCGCGGGCCCTGGGGCGCCGCATCATCGTCGTAGGTTGAAGCACGACAGCATCCCAGGCTCCCTCGGGCCGCTCCCTCGACTCGGGACGCGGCCGGGAGGTCTGGGTGTCAGTCTCCCGCCAGCAGTTCGCTGGTGTAGTTCTGCTGGGTAGGCTCGCCCGCGAGCGCGCGTGAGAAGTCCTCGGCGTTGTTCGGGTGCACCAGGAAGGTGCCCGCGCGCGTCTCCAGGCGCACAGGCTCCACGTCCGGGTGCGGGTCAGCGGCCACGGTGCCACCGCCGCCATCGTCCAGCCGCGCGGTCGGCACGGTGGCACAGCCAGCGAACAGCAGGACACCGAGCGTCACGAGGCCAGTCTTCATCCGAGTCCTCCGGGGCACGGTCCATACGCATGTGGCGGACCGAGGGCCCCTGCCTATTCCGGTGGCACCCCGAGCCGCAAGGCTCGACGCGTCGCACGCGAAGGACGGAAGGCCCGCGCCCCGGACACTTCACCGGAACGCGGGCCCAGCACGACTCGGACTACCGGGGCTGCCTGCGCGGCCGAGCAGTACTCGACGCGTCGCTCGCGAAGGACGGCAGGCCCGTGCCCCGGACACTCCACTGGAACGCGGGCCCAGCACGACTCGGACTACCGGGGCTGCCTGCGCGGCCAAATAACGCCCGATGCGTCGCACGCGAAGGCCCGCCCCCCCGGACACTCCACCGGAACGCGGGCCCAGCACGACTCGGACTACCGGGGCTGCCTGCGCGGCCAAATAACGCCCGATGCGTCGCACGCGAAGGCCCGCACCCCGGACACTCCACCGGAACGCGGGCCGAGCACGACTCGGACTACCGGGGCTGCCTGCACGGCCGAGCCGTGCTCGACACGTCGCAGGCGAAGGCCCGCGCCCCGGACACTTCACCGGAACGCGGGCCAAACACGACTCGGACTACCGGGGCTGCCAGCGCGGCCGGTGGTCGTCGCTGTCACCTGTCTGGAGCGTGTAGCCCGCCCTGGGATGGACGATGGCCGCGTTCACCGGAGCGCCAGTGGCGGGGTCGACCTGCTGGACGTTGAGCTGCCCCGCCTTGATGAAGGCAACGAAACGTCCGTCCGGAGAGAACGACGGGAGCGTGCCGTCATCCGCGAGCCGCACCTCGGTGCCCGTGGCGGTGCCATCCTGCGGATTGATTGCGCGCAGGAAGACGGCGTTGCCCGGTCGCGTCTGGCAGGGAGAAACGCCCCCGCCGCACAGCACGGCATCTCCCGTGGTGGGCTTGAAGTAGTACGCGCGCACGTACGCGGACCAGGTCCCATCCGGAGCCCAGATGGGACTGGCGATGAACGAGTCGATGGTGCCATCCGTGGACGTCTCCGTGGAGACATCCGCGATGAGCTGGGGCTGCCCACCCCCCGTCACGTTGAGCGAGTACAGCCTGAACAGCGGCACGGGGATGGCATCCCCGGCGAACGTCACCATTTCGTTGTTCGGGTTGGACAGGAACAGGAGCTGGGAATTGACGTGGTTGTAGTGCGCCTGCTCCGCGGTGGCCCCCGAGTTGGCCAGGGGCGTCGGCGAAGCGCCGAGGCTCGAGGTCAACAGGCCCTCGCCCGTCACGTTGTAGACGAACGTCGTGCCATCCGGAGCCCAGTCCGGGAACGCGCCCGTCGTCGTGGCCTGCGATACCACACTGCCCGCGGGGTCCGTCGACACCACGGAGATGCCGGAGCGGCTGCTGCCGTTCTGCCGCACCCAGGCGATGGAGTTGCTCGGCTCCCACTCCATGGAGCGGAAGCTCTCCGTGTTGCCCGAACCACCATCCGCGAGGACCAGGGCCTGCCCCTGGACGAGCGGAACATCGCGCACCGTCAGGTCACCCGCGACCTTCTCCGTGGACGTGTCCACGGCCCCCTGCGCGAACGATACTCGCGTGCCGCTCGGTGCCCAGCGCGGGTAGCGGCTGTCCGTATCCCCGTCCGACAACGCCGTCATGCCCGGCGTGTCGTAGCGCATGACGAGCGCCTTCGAGACGCCCGCGTCGTCACGCCCGGTCACGGCGACATGCTGCGCCTGACACGTCAGGGGCGTGCCCTCACAGCGCAAGCCCGCGATGCAATCCGCGGAGGCCGCGCAGCTCTCGCCCTTCCCCGCCGTGCCCTGGCCTCCACCATCCGCCGGGCCCGCATCCGGCACGCCCGCGTCAGGCTCTCCCGCATCCGGGACACCCGCATCCGGCTCTCCCGCGTCAGGCTCTCCCGCGTCCGGCTCGGGAGGAGCGGGAATGGGACGCTGCTCACATTCATTGTCGGCGGTGCAGACCCACTCCTGCCCCTCGGCGGGCTGGCCATTGTCCGCGCGACAATCGAACTGGTCGACGCACTCGTCAGCACACCCCGACGAGAGTACCCACAGCGCGCAACACAGCGCCCCGACGACTCGCTTGTCCATATTGCCCCTCCAAAAAAGAGGAGGGCGTATAGCCTCGGGAAAATGACCGCGATGGTTCCCCGGGGTGGGTTCCAGAAGCGTGTTCCTGATTGAACGGCGATGCCCCACGGCGTGATGAATGATCGACACCCACTGCCATCTCGATGCGACGCGATTCGATGAGGACCGAACCCTCGTGCTGGAGCGAGCCTGGGCCGCGGGCCTCCAAGGCATCCTCATCCCCGGCGTGGGCACGCATGACTGGGAACCCTTGCTGGAGCTGTCCCGGAACGAGCCCCGCATCCAGGTGGGCCTGGGCATCCACCCCCAGCTCCTGCCGGAGATGACGCCCGAGGAGGACGACGTGGCGCTGGAGTTGCTCGACGCGCTGTTGTCGAAGGGCGGCGCGGTGGCCGTGGGCGAGTGCGGGCTGGATGGCCCGTCCCTTCCCGGCGCGCCGCTGGAGCGACAGGTGTCGGTGCTCCAGAGGCACCTGGCGCTCGCTCGCAAGCACCAGCTCCCCGTGTTGATGCATTGTCACCGACTCCATCCCGCGCTCATCGAGCTGCTCAAGCAGGAGCAGATGCCGGAGGCGGGCCTGCTCATGCACAGCTACAGCGGCGGCGTGGAGCTGGCGCGCTTCTATCTCCAGAAGGGCTGCCACTTCTCCTTCGCGGGCCCGGTGACGTGGGCGGAGGCACGCAAGCCGCTGGACGCGCTGCGCGCCATTCCCCTGGAGCGACTGATGGCGGAGACAGACGCCCCGGACCAGGCGCCCACGCCCCACCGGGGGGGCCGCTCCGAGCCGGCCTACCTGCCCCACATCCTGGAGGGGATGGCCCGCGTCCGGGGGGAGCCCCTCGACGAGGTCGCCCAGCGGACGACCGAGAATGCCCGCAGGCTCTTCCGGGAAGGTTTTCCCCCCGCTTCGCGGTAGGCGAGCGGTCGCGTTATAGAGGACTCCCATGAACCCGCAGCCCCCACCGCCCGAC
>NZ_JABUMQ010000332.1:0-12205 GCF_013336645.1 Myxococcus sp. CA039A
CCAAGGGCCCCCGCCCCTCCCGCCCTCAGTGGACGATGAACGTCGAGGGGAGCAGGACCTTGGCGCCTCGGCCCTGGAAGAGGCTGTCCTTCAGGTGCAACTGGATGACGACGTGCTTGCGCTTCTCCAGCTCCGCGCGCTTGGTCGTGAACAGGATGGAGCCCGAGCGAGCGTTGATGAGACCCGGCGCGCCGGACTCCCGGAAGGCCCCCACGTCATCGAAGTGCACGCGCACGTCCGCCGACTGCGCTTCCGCCGGCAGGTAGAAGTACCCCAGCAGATAGGCGTGGTCCGTCTGAGCCAGGTCCATGGAGCGCGCGGACGCGGCGAGCTGGAACGGAATCGACTTGCCCTGCGCAATCACCTCGATGCGCCCCACGCCCAGCAGCGCCTTCTCATACAACTCCGCATCCTGACCGAGCAGCCGCAGCTCGAAGCGGTCGCCCTCGGGCACCACGATCGGGTCCGGTCCACCGCCTCCATCACACGCGCTCAGCGTCAGCGCCACGAACATCCCGGACAGGGCCATCCACCTTGAATTCGTCATCATGTCATCCCCCCTTTCAGTACTGCGGTTCCACGGCCCGCTCCTGCCCCAGCAGCGGATCCATCTTCCAGATCTTCTTGCTCAGCGGCACCGCCCTGCGCTGACCGGAGCGGTTGTGCTTCTCCAGTTGCTCCAGCGCCTGCTCCAGCAACATCGGGTTGGGAGCAACCCACGCCTCCAGGCCCGTCAGCGCCGGAGCCTGGGTGCCGAAGAACCGCTCGTTGCACGTGGCCGTCAGCAACTCACGAGCGACCTTCACCTTGAGGGACTCGAAGTCCGAGCGGATGGCACCGCCCTGCGAGATGGCCGGGTTGGCCCAGAGGATGCCCAGCGCGGTCTCCGTCGTCGTGACCTTGCCCAGGTTGCCCAGCGAGATGGGGCCCGGCGCCAGACACTCGCTCAGGGCGTCCTCGCTAGAGCCATAGAAGCCGTGGTCCCGCGTCAGCATCGGAGGCTGTTCCTCACTGCCCACGGGAGGAGGCAGGTTGAAAGCACATGTCGCGCCGTCCGCGAACTGCGTGGCGGGGCCGGTGGTGACAGTGGTCAGCGCTCCCGTGACCAGGTTCACTGAATAGAACGTGTTGGCGAGGTTCACGTTCGCGTTGGTGGACCCGTAGAAGAACAGCGATCCGGAGACCGTGAAGAAGGCGGAGACCATGGAGTTGCCCACCGACGGCACACCGTTGATGAGTGTCGGGAGGAGGAAGTCCAGGTGGGTGCCCAGCACCGGATCGATGACGGTGACGCGCTGGGTGGCGCTGTTGAAGCCATACAGCAGGCCGTTGATGGGGTTCACCGCGAAGTCGGCGACCCGGAACGTCGCGGGAGTGCCCACGACGACATCCGACAGCGTCGCGCCCGTGGCGGTGTTGATGCGGACCAGGTGGTTGCTCGTGATTTCGAACCCGAGATAGGAGCCATCCTGGAGGACGGCGCCCGCGCCCCAGAGCGCCGTGTTCGCGGCCCCCGTGGCGAGCGGAGCGATGACATCGGACGAGCCATTGGCGTCCACCCGGATGAAGCTGGGCTGGACCACGCCGTCGGAGCTGATGGCATACAGGAAGCCGTCGACATGGTTGAAGGCGAGGGCATTGTACGGCAGCGAGGTCTCCCCCTGGAGCGCGAGCGTGGCCGTGCCAGGGTCGAAGATGTACAGACGCGACGGCCCCACGGGCAGCCCGGCGCTCGAGGAAGACGCCGTCGAGATGTAGACCGTGTCGTCACACGACAGGATGCGTTCCTGGGCGCAGAGCACGTTGACGCCGTCCTGGGCGGAGCCGCTGTCCCAGCCGATGCTGAAGACGTTCGTGAAGGAGGCCTCCTCGCTGGGTGTGGAAGGATTGGCGTCCAGCGCGCCCAGCGCGATGCAGGCCTCGTAGCTGGGCACGGGGAATGAGCACTGATACGTGACGTTGCCACCCACGGGGACCGTCCGCGGCGGCGTGGGGTCGAGCGTGCACGCGGTCAGGAGCGGGTCTGCCGCCAGGAGGAGAATCGACTCCAGCGTCGGATGGATGTTCGTCGCGCTGAACGTGAAGTTCAGCGTGTTCGGATAGGTAATGATCGTGGCCTGCTTCACGCCATTCACGAGCTTCTCCGCTCGGAAATCGTGAGCCCAGACACCCGGGGCCCATAACGCGCCACCGAGCAGGACTCCAAACCATCTGCGATTCATCTTTATGCCTCCGCGCCCTTGGGGGTTACGGCCAGGGACGCCGGACGCCCTGCACGGAAGGTGCCCGCTTTGGCTTGGTTCACAAACTATTCCCGGTGACGCCTGCGAATGCCCTTCAGTCCCGGCGTGTGATGAACACGCGGCATGAACAGACAGACATTCTCGGATGATGGGTGCCCGAGAGTGATTGTCTGCCCGATGAAGGGCTCGACACCCGCCCCCCAGGGCAACACCGCCTGCGGGCCAGGACGCGAGGGAAACAACCTACACGGAAATTTTTGGCAAAAGAGCCCTGCAACAATTCCAGTCAAAACACATATTCCGTGTCGGGTGCTCAGGAAGGAGCCACGGGCCCTGACTCCGCGACGGGCCCGAGGGCGGAGCCGGGCTGGGACTGGTCCTCGGTGCGCAGGTACCAGGGCACGCTGATGACCACCAGGCGCCGGGCTCCGGACAGCATCAAGGTGCTGCGCAGGAGCTCGGAGCGGCGCCCATACATGACAGCCCGGTACCACCGGCGCTCCAGCAGCTCCGGCAGGACGACGGCCACCGTGCGGTGCGGGTCCTCGGCGAGGAGTCTGTCCACGTAGTCCAGCAGGGGCTGCACGAGCCCCCGGTAGGGCGAGGGGACTTCGTCCAGCCTCGGCACCTGGAGGCGGGCCCGCACCGCGGGCTCCTGGACGAGCGCGGCCCACTGCTCGGCCAGGGAGCCCGGGGCGGCCTCGTCCTCGTCGGTGCGCACATGGACCGCGCGGACGTCATGGCAGAGCCCCAGCGCGAACCGCAGGGCGGTCTCCGACGCGTGGGACCAGCGGCTCATGGGCACCACCGCCACCATGCTCCCGCGCGAGTCCACCGCCATGGGCCGCTGAAGCCCTGTCGTCTCGCGCACGCGCAGATAGGCCTTGTGGACCCGACTGAACAGCAGCACGCCCAGCGGGATGATGACCACTGCGGCCCAGCCGCCATGGGTGAACTTGGCGACGATGACGATGGCCAGCGCAAGCCCCGTCAGAAGCGCGCCCACGCCGTTGAGGACGCGGCGCCACCGCCACCCCGTCTCGCGGCGGCGCGTCCAGTACACCACCATGCCCGTCTGCGAGAGGGTGAAGGCGAGCAGCGCGCCAATGGCGAACAGCGGGATGAGCCGGTCGGTGATGGCATCCGAGGCGAGGATGAGCAACCCCGCGAGCACCGCGAGCAACAGGATGCCTCGCGAGTACGCCAGCCTGCGTCCCCGGTGCACGAAGGCCACGGGCAGATAGCGATCCAACGCCAGGAGCCAGCACACGCGAGGGAAGCCCGCGAAGCTGGTGTTGGCCGACAGCGCGAGCACGCCGAGGATGGACGTCATCGCGACGTAATAGAAGACACCCCGCCCTGTCACCGCCGCGAGCAACTGGGACAGGACACTCTGGTAGCCCGGGCCGTCGGGCGCCGTCGCGCCCACGCCATAGACCTGGCACAGCGCGGACACGCCGAGCAGCAGCAGCACGAGGACGAGGATGATGAGCGACAGCGTGAGCCTGGCGCGGCGCACGGAGGGCGCGCGGAACACCGGCACCGCGTTGCTGACCGCCTCCACGCCCGTCATCGCCGTACAGCCGCTGGCGAAGGCCCGCAGCACCAGCCACAAGCCCACGCTCGCCGAGGGCGAGGGCAGCGCTGGCGGAGGGATGTCACTGGCCGGAGCGCCCCCTTGCGCGAAGGCCCGGAACGCACCGACGGCGAGCAGGATGAAGAGCGAGCCGATGAACATCGCGGTGGGCAACAGGAACAAGGCCCCGGCTTCCCGCGCGCCTCGGAGGTTGACGAGCGTGAGCAGGCCCAGCAACCCCAGCGCGAGCCCCAGCGTGTGCGGCCGCAGCGCGGGGAAGGCGGAGACGATGGCGCCCACGCCCGCGGAGATTCCCACCGCCACGTTGAGCAGGTAGTCCAAGAGCAGGGCGGACGCCGCGAGCAGCCCCACCCGACGGCCCAGGTTCTCTCGCGCCACCGTATAGGCACCACCGCCGCGCGGGTAGGCTGCGATGGTCTGCCGGTAGGAGGACGCCACCACCACCAGCAGCCCGACGATGCACGCGGTGATGGGCAACAGCAGCTTCACGCCCGTGGGGCCCAGCGGGCGCAGCACCGTGAGCGCGGCCTCGGGGCCATACGCCGCGGACGACAGCGCATCCAGCCCGAGGAGTGCCACGCCCGCGAGCACGCCCACCTGCTCGTGTGACGCCTGCGCCGTCGTGAGGGGCTTGCCGAGCAGCATGTCCATCCAGCTCCGGCGGCTCGTCCTGGCGTGTTCCATGCCACCCCTCTGGCGCCCCTCGTGGTCCCGTCGCCGGGCGTCCCTCACGGGCAACCTGGGGATGCCACGCTCCAGGCAGAGCGGGCGGCGTGCCAGGCGCGCGACTCCACCCAATCCCTCGCATCCGCCCCAGGACACGTCGCATGCCTCCGCGCGGACACCTCGCTGCCCCGGGGTGATGGGCTGCCAACACCCGGAGTCCGCTTGTGTCGTCCCCGGACGCTCGGCCCTGGAGTCGGCTTCACGGAGCCCTCCCTGATTGGTCACTTCCACGTCCACCCCGCAAATCGCATTGGAGGGCAGCACGTATGGCCATGAGGCACTGCTGGACGCTATCTGTCATCGCCACCCTGGGAGTCTCCGGGACAGCGGTGGCGCAGGAGTCGGAGACGCGCGAGTCGAGCCCGGTGGAGCCGGTGGAGATGGATGTCCGCGCGGAGCACGGGATGGCCGGCCCCCAGCTGGCGGTGGGTATCAACCTGGGCCTGGGCGCGGGCTACGTCTACAAGGACGGCACGTCGCGCACGGGGACCCGGGAGGACTTGAAGATCACCGACGCCGCCAACGCCTCCCTGCCACTGATGCTGGAGCTGGGCTATCGCTTCAACCCCCGCTTCTACGCGGGGCTCTGGGGCAGCTGGGAGAAGGTCTTCACCAAGACGAACGACATCTCCTGTCCGGAGGGGTTCGACTGCAACAACTCCCAATGGCGCTTCGGCCCCGAGGGCCGCTTCCACTTCAATCCGGAGTCGGGCTTCGACCCGTGGGTGGGGCTGGCCGTGGGCCTGGAGTTCCTCAAGAGCCACGTGGAGGGCACCACCCAGGTGCCCGTGCCCGGCGGAGGCACCGTGGCCGCGAACATCGACACCCAGGTGACGGACCGGGGCCCCACCTTCATCCGCCTCAGCGCCGGAGGCGACGTGCGGCTCACGCGCTACGTCGCGTTCGGGCCCATCGTCACCGCGTCGCTGGGCAGCTACACCGTTCGCACGGGTGACCAGACGTTGAGCATCGCCGGCCTGCCCGGGCAGACCTCCCCCGTCTCCGCCGTGGACGACGGCTTCCATGCACTCTTCACCCTGGGCGTGCGCGGCGTCTTCCGCACGTTCTGAGGCGCGCGGAGCAGGCCCGCGAGGCGGAAGACCGGGCGAGCCGTCCACGACGGCCCGCCCGGCCCGGTGCCCGATTTCCCCCGCTCCTGACACGATGTCTCGTGACAAGTGCACCTGGGTCACAACCGCCCCTCCCAAATGTTGCCGTGGCGCGTCGGAAAAGGCTCACTCCCCGGCTCCCAGAGGCCCTTCCCAAACCTTTCCTACATGTCAGGGGATGCAGACCTATTTACAGTCATGCGCCGCCAGTCGAGCATTGGCCTCCTCATGGCTGCCTACCGCCCCTCCCCGACACCTTTCGACAGCCTTGCCCCGCGCGACTCCATCGCGAGGCGTCACGCACCGTCGCGCCGAGTCGCGCGTCTGGCCCTGCTGGGCTGCGCGCTGTTCATGGCGCTCGTGCATGCACCGACGGCCCGCGCGGCCGAGGAGGCGAGTTCCTCCATCCCATTGTTGGAGGGATGGCGCTACCGCTGGGGTGACTCGCCCCAAGGCGCGGATGGACTTCCCCTGTGGGCGCAGACGGCCAACGTCGCCGAGGACTGGCGCACGATGGAGGCGCTCAAGCCGCCACCGGGACGCGGCACCCACGTCTTTCTGTGGGTCAGCATCCCGTTGCCCCAGGGGCCGTGGGCCGAGCCCGCCGTCATGCTGGGTGAGGTCACCAATGCCGTGGAGGCCTACGCCAACGGTCAGCGCGTCTATGTGAGCGGGCGACTGAACACGTCTGGCGCGGAGCTGTCCGACAACATGGCCTGGCATGTCGTGCCGGTGCCGCGCGCCTCGCTGGGTGGACATCTGCTGCTGCGCGTCCAGTCGAGCAACCCGAACATCGGCGTGGCACAGGGCGCGTTGATCGGCTCGCGGCACCAACTGCTCGCCAAGGTGACGCGCGAGGGACAGGCGCCGTTCGTCATGGGCATGCTGCTGCTGGCGGTGGCGGTGGGTTCGGGTGGAGCGTTCCTGATGCACTGGCGTCGGCGGATGCTCGCGGGCCTGGCGGTGTTCTCCGCCAGCGGCGGCTTCGTGCTGCTGGGCCTGAGCGGCATGCCCAACGCGCTCTGGGACGCGCCCATCACCGCGACGCGCTTCACGGTGCTCGGCATCTTCCTGCTCGTGTCGGGCCTCATCGAGTTCGTGTCCGACGCCATCCTCAACAACCAGCGGCGCTGGTTCCGCATTGGAGCGATGGGCTACACGGCGCTCTGCGTGGTGGCGGCCCTCTCCGCCCTGCTGGACCTGGGCACCGCGCAGCGCATCCTGGTGCCCTTCCTGCCCTTCTCCTTCATCATGCTGCTCATCTGCTTCAGCGTGGCGGCGGCGGAGGCGTGGCGGGGCAACCCCGACGCCCGCATCTTCGTGGGAGGCATGTCGGGGCTCGTGCTCTTCCTCGCGCTCACGGTGCTGCCCGTCATCGGCGTGCTGAGCTTTTCGTTGGGCAACGTGTCGCACTGGGGATACCTGGCGCTCACCCTGTCGCTGATAGGCATCGTCGCGCGACGCTCCATGGAGGTGGTGCGCTCGCTGGAGGCCCACACCCGGCAACTGGAGGAGCGGCAGCTGGAGGTGCGCAACCTGGCGGGGCGCATGGGCACCGGCGCCGGTGAGCTGGCCACGGTGGTGCAGCAACTGCGCTCCACCAGCGACCAGCAGACCGAGGGCGTCAGCCGTCAGGCG
The DNA here is from genome assembly GCF_013336645.1 of Myxococcus sp. CA039A. Classification (NCBI taxonomy): domain Bacteria; kingdom Pseudomonadati; phylum Myxococcota; class Myxococcia; order Myxococcales; family Myxococcaceae; genus Myxococcus; species Myxococcus sp. CA039A. The sequence continues at coordinate 7,314 of NZ_JABUMQ010000332.1, forward strand.
GCGGCGCTCCAGGAGGCCGAGCAGACGGTGAAGGAGATCCGCCGCTCGTCGCAGATGACGGCGGAGAAGGCCAGCTCGCTCGCGGCGTCCGCGGAAGGCGCCGAGCAGGTGGGCCGCGAAGGCAGCGCCGCGCTGGAGCGGACGCTGGCGGACCTGGCGGCGATTCGCAACGAGGTGTCGGAGATGGCCCGCCGCATCCTCGCGCTCGACGAGCGGACGCGCGAGGTGTCCGGCATCGTCGACTCGGTGAAGGACCTGGCGGACCAGTCCAACATGCTGGCCATCAACGCGGCCATCGAGGCGGCGCGCAGCGGCGAGAGCGGCCGGGGCTTCGGCGTGGTGGCGCGGGAGATGCGAGGACTGGCGGACCAGTCCATCCGCGCTACGCACCGCATCCGCGAGGTGCTCAACGGCGTGAGCGCCAGCATGCGCGAGGCGGCCCAGTTCAGCGAGAAGGGCGACGAGCGCGTCCGGCAGAGCCTGGATGCGGTGCGCACGTCCAGCGCCCAGTTCCAGGAGCTGGCCATCCTCATTGGCGACTCCAGCGCGAGCATGCGGCAGATCACCGCCGCCGTCAGCGCGCAGGACTCCGGTACCCAGCAGATGGCCATGGCCATCCAGGAGCTCTCCGGACAGATGCAGCGCACCCTGAAGACGGTTCAGGAGACACAGGAGGCCACCCGCTCCGTCCAGTCGCTGGCGGAGAGCATGTCCGGCCTGGCCACCCAGTCGCTCCGGGCAGAGGGCTCCACGAGCGTCGCGCCACCCCGGTAGTCCCCCAACACCCTCGGAAGAGAGGTCCCATGCGTACCCAGGCCGCCCTGCTGCTCGTGCTCGTCGCCGTGGCTTCAGCGTGTGGAGGGGCCCATGGGGCCGCCTCGGACCCCAATCAGCCTCCGCCCCCCAAGACAACGGTGGCGGTGGAGAGCCGGAAGCTCGTGGACGTCAACCTCTACGCGCTGACGGGGACGCGGCGGATGCGGCTGGGGACCGTGCCGGGGATGTCGACGCGCAACTTCGTGTTGCCCCCGGACATGGTGGGCAACACGGACCGCATCCGCTTCGGCATCGAAATCATCGGCACCCTGGGCCACAAGAGCCTGGGCAGCGAGCGTGGCTTCGAAAGCGAGCAGGAGATGTCCGTCCGGCCCGGCGACGAGCTCTCCCTGACCATCTACTGACACCCACCCGGCGCCTTCCTTTCGTGAGGAAGGCACCGGGCGCGGGTCCTGGCTTCAATCAGAACGACACGATGTCGCGGCGGCTCGAAGCCCCGCTTTCAAGGTCGGACAGCACCGAGGCCCCATCGAACGGCACCGGAGGCGCGGGCTCCAGGGGCCGAGCCGCGGCATCTGACGCCAGCGCGGCGGCGGTGACCTCGAGTTCGAAGAACCCGCCGTTGTTGTTCTCGTCGCTCTCCGCGACGACGCCATCCACGTCCGCCAGCACCACGACGCGGTAGCTGCCCGGAGCGATGGTCGGCGAGAAGGTGATGGTGGTGGGCGGCAAGGACCACGTCCCCGCGCCCGCGCTGATGGGAATGGCGCCAATGCCCTCCAGAATCTGGAAGTCCGGGTCGGTCAGGAAGACGCCCACGTGCGTGGCCGAGGGGGCCGCGCAGCGGGTGAAGAGTTCGAAGGAGAGGTCGGCGGAGCCTCCTGGCTGGATGGTGCCCGGGCTGAGCGTGCCGGCCGTGAAGAAGAAGTCGGGCGGCTTCGTGGTGCCCAGCAGGCTGTTGTCGCTCAACACGCCGGTGAGGTCCACGCGGCCCAGGACATACCAGGTCGATGGCTGACACCCGTTGGAGATGAACTCCAGTTGGGCCACGGTGTTGGCGGGCATGGAGAACCGCGAGATGAACTGCGTCTGGGTTCCCACCGGCGGCAGATAGGGTCCAAGTCCACTTCCCCGGAGCGCGATCTGCGTGGTGAACAGCGGGTAGACGCCGCTGCTGCCATTCGCCGTGGCCGACAAATAGAAGTTCAACTGCGCCACCGCCGCTCCAACGCCTGACTTGCTGCCGGCCATGGAGTACTGGACGTTGAAGCCCGAGAGCGGGGTCGTGATCGTCGGCGGTACCGAGATGGAGATCATCTGGACCTGCGCCCAGGCGGGAGTCGCCACCACGCCCAGCAGCAGAAAGAAAGACACCACGGCGGATTTCCTTGTCATACAAAAGACAGTACACACGCCAGGAATGGCGCAGCAAGACAGACACCACCCGCCACGCCCGCGCCCATGTACACCAACCAGACACGCTTCTCCAAAGCAATCACAACCAATCCAACTTTACGACCGCGACGGAAGCTCGCGACCCTCAACAGGGCCCTCGGCCGGGAGACTCCCCCGGGAAACCGCTACACCGACAGCGAGACGCGCCGGCGCGCCACGGGCGTGCCCATCCTCCGCGCCCTCCTGAAAACACCCACACGCGGATGAAGACAGCCACTTCTTAAATTCCGATTCTTCGGAAACTCCGGACATCCCCGGCCCGACAACGTGTGGACCCCGGGTCGAATCGCGGTGCGACAGGCCCGCCGTGCACGGCCCGAGAACCGCTCGCGGGAACACCCCGCCTGGAGAAGAAAGATGCACACGAAACGGAAGATGTGGCTCCTCGCCCTGCTGTTCGTGGGGCTCTCCGCCTGTGGTGGTGAGGGCGAAGGGGTGACGGACGCGCCCGAGTCGCTCGACACGAGCACGGCCGAGCTCAACACCGCCATCTACAACCGGGCGCGCAACTACGCCGCGGCCCATCCCACGCGGGATGGCGGCACGTGGGACCAATGGTGCGGCTCGCTGATGTGGCGCTTCGGACAGTTCCCGGAGTCCTCGGCGCGGCCCTCGGCCATCGAGGCCTATCACGCGTCGACCCGGCAGCCCTACGCCGCTTCGCAGGCTCCCGCGGGTGCATTCCACTGGTGGGACATCGGCTCGTTCGGCCACGTGGGCCTGGACCTCAACGGCGGTGGCACCACGGTCTTCATGGCCACGCGAAAGCTCGCGGAGAGCTGGGGCAACGCCATTGGCATCAACAGCGTGTCGGGGTACTCGGCGCAGTCCGGCGCGCGATATCTCGGCTGGTCGCTGGACTACGCGGGCAGCGTCATCCCGGACCATGGCCCCCTGCCCGGTGGCGGAGGTCTGCCTCGGACGTCGACGGAGGACGACGGCATCCCCGGGCCCATCTACTACAAGCGCATCCAGACGGTGGGGCGGCGGGACTTCGGCTACACGGGTCCCATCGACGGTGTCACCGGGCCGAACACGGAGAAGATTCGCGTGAGAATCACGGCGCGCGAGCTCAACCGTCGGGGTGGCCCGCGCACCTCCGCGCAAGAAGACGGAATCCCAGGCGCCATCTACTGGCAGCGCGTCCAGACGGTGGGCCGGGGGTTCGGCTACACGGGCCCCATCGACGGGATTCCCGGCCCGAACACGTACAAGGCCGAGCACCGCATCTGCGGGTACGCCGTGAATCGGGCGTTCTAGACGGAAGGCCCCTGCCCTCGCGCTCACAGTGCCCTTTCCGCCGAGCGCGAGGGCGGATGCGGCTACAGTCCGCGCATGACTGTCCAGGCCACGGGCGTGCTGCTCGACCTTGAAGGTGGCGTCGCCACGCTCACGCTGAACGATGCCGCGCGCCGCAACGCGATGACTCCCGAGCTGGGGGATGCGCTTCGTGCGCGGGTGGAAGAGCTGCGTGGGCGGGAGGACGTGCGCGCCGTCGTCCTCGCCGGAGCGGGCGGGACGTTCTCCGCGGGCGGCGACCTCCAGATGCTGGAGCGCCTGCGCCAGGTCTCCTCCGAGGAGGCCCGCGTCTTCATGCTCGACTTCTACTCGCGCTATCTCAGCATCCTGGACCTGCCCGTCCCCACGGTGGCGGCGGTGGAGGGCGCGGCCATTGGCGCGGGGCTGTGTGTCGCGCTCGCGTGCGACATGTGCATCATCTCCGAGGACGCGAAGCTCGCCCTCAACTTCGTGCAGCTCGGCCTGCATCCCGGCATGGGCGCCACGTGGCTCGTGCCACTGCGCACAGGCCCGCAGCGCGCCGCGGAGCTGCTGCTCACCGGGCGGCGCTTCGATGGCCGCGAGGCGGTGCGGCTCGGGCTCGCGCTGGAGGCCACCCCCGCCACGGAGACCCGGACCCGCGCACGCGCCCTCGCGACGGGCATCGCGTCGAACGCGCCGCTCGCGACCCGGGGACTCAAGCAGCGGCTCGGCCTGGACCGCGCGGGGCTCCATCGCGCGCTGGCGGAAGAGGCCCGGCTCCAGGCGGAGAGCTACGGCAGCTCAGACCTGGGCGAAGGACTCGCCGCCGCCGCGGCGCGACGGCCTCCCGTGTTCCAGGGGCGGTAATCCGCCCATCGCCGTGCTTCCTCGTCGCCAGGGTTCGCGACATGCTGCCGGGCGGCTTCGCGGTGGACGCGAGACAGCGGCGGGAGGGATGGAGATGGGACAGCTTCGACTGGAGCGACACCTGCACGGGGTGCACGTGGTGCTCATGTGCACGGACGACGCGGAGGAACAGGCGGAGTGGGTGCTGAGCGTGCTCGAGCGCCTGCCTCCCGGCGGACTCATCCCCGGACGCACGCTGCGCTTCGGCTGGTCCAACCTGCGCCTGGACCCGCGCGGAGACTCGCTGGTGGTGACGGAGCCCGACTTCGACGGCAACCCGCTGACCGACTGGCGCGACGACATCACCGTGACGCTGCGAGTCCAGGGGCGGATGCTCGAGACGACGCAGACGGTGGGCACCGAGCCCCTGTTTCCTCGCTACGGGGACAAGGTCGCGGCCGTGCCCGGCTGGGACAGGAGCCCCCGGGTCGCCATGGCGCGCGCACGCGCCCCCGAGGGCACCGACTCCGGCTGGCTCATCGTCCCACCCGGCC
>NZ_JABUMQ010000333.1:0-12066 GCF_013336645.1 Myxococcus sp. CA039A
ACCCTGCCCATGGCCCACCGGCAGGGGAGGGGCCGGGCACGCGCCGACCTTGCCCCCCCAGCCCTGTCCCCTTCCACGGTCGCACCTAGCTTTTGGAACAGCGGAGGGACCGATTGCATCACGCACACCCCTCCGTCGCACTCACACAGGAGACTCTCCCATGAAGAAGCTGGTTGGGGTTTTCGCGGCGATGGCGCTGATGGGGTCCGGCGCGGCGATGGCGAACGATGACAAGACCAAGCCGCAGCAGGACCCTGCGGCCCAGGGTGGCTCGGGCACCTCAGGTACCGGGAGCACGCAGCAGGACAGCTCCATGCAGCAGGACAGCTCCATGGGGGGCTCTGGCTCCACCATGGGCTCCAGCGCCATGGGCCAGAAGGAGCTGAGCGGCAAGGTGGTGAAGGCCGAGAGCAGCAAGGTCTTCGTCCAGGACGCGCAGGGCGCGGTGGTGACGCTCGACATCGACAAGAGCACGACGTTCACCGACCCGACGCTCAAGAAGGCCAAGGACCTCAAGGAGGGTCAGGAGATCCGGGCCAGCTTCGAGGTGAAGGAAACGAAGAACATGGCCAAGAGCATCTCGCTGTCGGGCACTGGCGGCGCGGGCACGGACGTCATGACGCCTGACCCGACCATCAACCAGCCCGCCCCGGACACGGGCACCCAGGACCCGGGCGCCCCAATGGAGGAGCCGGGCACCGGCGGCTCCGGCATGGGGACCGACAAGAACAAGGACATGGGGACCGGCACCTCCGGGGACAAGAGCACCAGCCCCGACACGTACTGAGCCGACGGACCGGTACCCGTGACGCACGTCTTCCCCCGAGACGGGGATGAGCAGGGCCCGCGGCCTCCACAGGTCGCGGGCCCTGCTTGCGTTCACTTCATTCAGTATTGACTGAATGGTCTGAACGAACTAGATGCCGGGCGCCACCCTGGCCCTTCGCGGACGTCTGTCGCGCGCGGCCTCCTCGGGTGAGACGGAGGCCGGGAATGAAGGAGCTGGGCGCCGCGGAGCAGCGCTTCATCGAATCGATGGGGCTGTACTTCGAACGGCAGGGCAGCACGCGCATCGGCGGGCGCATCCACGCGCTCCTGATGCTGACGGACCAGCCGCTGTCGCTCCAGCAGATTGCCCGCGTGCTCAAGGTGAGCGCGGCCTCCGTTTCCACCAACATCCGCGCCAGCATGGCGATTGGACTGGTGGAGCCCGCCAGCGTGCCCGGAGACCGGCAGCACTACTACGTCGTGAACAACGACGGCTGGGAGAGCCGGCTTCGCACCGCGGAGGACAGCGTGAAGGCGTTTGTCCGCGTGTGCCAGGAGGCCCTCCGCGCGCCGCAGCTCGCGCACAAGCAGCACCTGCTCGAGGCGGCGGACTTCTGTGAATTCTACCTGGCCGAAATGGCCGGCATCGCCGAGCGGTGGCGCGCCTCGCGCGGCGCCCGCCCCTCGCCCCGCACCCCCAAGGCATCGAAAGGACGCACCGCATGAACGCCGCAGTCGCGCAATCTCCCATCGTCTCCATCACCAACGTGACCAAGGACTACACCCTCGGCAAGGTGGTCGTCCCGGCGCTGCGAGGCGTGGATCTCCAGGTGCATCCCGGTGAGTTCATCTCCATCGCCGGCCCGTCCGGCAGCGGCAAGACGACGCTGCTCAACCTCATCGGCTGCGTGGACACCGCCACGTCGGGTGTCGTCAGCGTCGCCGGCCAGGACACCAAGCAGCTCACGGAGCGCCAGCTCACGCACCTGCGCCTGCACACCATCGGCTTCATCTTCCAGAGCTTCAACCTGGTGTCGGTGCTCAGCGTCTTCCAGAACGTGGAGTTCCCGCTCCTGCTCCAGCGCAAGCTGGACAAGAACCAGCGCAAGGAGCGGGTGAATCAGCTGCTGGAGCAGGTGGGCCTGGCCCATCACGCCAAGCACCGCCCCAACGAGCTGTCCGGCGGCCAGCGTCAGCGCGTGGCCGTGGCGCGCGCGCTCGTCACCCGGCCCCAGCTGGTGCTGGCGGACGAGCCCACCGCCAACCTGGACTCGGTGACGGGCCAGCACATCATCGACCTGATGAAGGAGCTGAACCAGAAGGAAGGCACCACCTTCATCTTCTCCACCCACGACGCCAAGGTGATGAACCACGCGAACGCCGTGGTGCGTCTGGCGGACGGCAAGATTCTGGACCGGCTGACCCCCTCCGAGGCGAAGCGGGCCCTGGCCGTGGGCGCGGAGGGTCACTGACATGGGCCAGCTCCGGTTGCTGATGCAGGTGGCCTTCCGCAACCTGTTCACCAGCAAGATCAACATCCTCATCGGCGGCATCATCTTCTTCGGCACGTTGCTGGTGGTGGTGGGCGGCGCGCTGCTCGACAGCATGGACAGCGCGATGAGCCGCAGCATCATCGGCAGCGTCGCGGGCCACCTCCAGGTCTACTCGGACGACTCCAAGGACGAGCTGAGCCTGTACGGCGGCATGAGCGGAGAGCCGGACCTGGCGGTGCTGGACGACTTCAGCCGCATCAAGCCCGTCCTGGAGAAGCACCCCAACGTGAAGACGGTGGTGCCCATGGGCACCAGCGGCGCGCTCATCACCTCCGGCAACACGGTGGACCTGACGCTCGCGCGCCTGAGAGACCTCTACAAGAAGCGCGCGGAGGAAGGCGAGTCCCCTGCCCTTCGCGCGAACCTCGACAGCGTCAAGTCACACGTGCGGCAGATGGTGTCGCTCATGGAGGAGCAGCGCAACAAGAGCCGCGAGCTGCTCAGCTCCGCCGCCGTGGACCCGCTGGAGGTGGAGGCCCTGGCGCGCGCTCGCACCGACGCGTTCTGGGACACCTTCGAGCAGGACCCGTTCGCCTCGCTGGAGTTCCTGGAGAACCGGATCGCCCCGCAGCTTCCGGACGGCGACCTCCTGGACATGCGCTACGTGGGCACGGACCTGGACTCCTTCCAGCGCACCTTCGACCGCATGGAGATTGTCGACGGTCAGCCGGTGCCCCAGGGCAAGCGCGGCATGCTGCTGTCCAAGTTCTATTACGAGAACTTCCTCAAGCTGAAGACGGCGCTCCGGCTGGACAACATCAAGCAGGAGCGGGACCTCAACCAGAAGCGCATCGACACCGACCCGCAGCTGCAGCGCTGGGTGAAGGAGAACCAGACGCAGCCACGGGAGATCCTCTTCCAACTGGACCCCATCAAGACGCGGCAGGCGGTGGAGCGGCTGCAGAAGGTGCTCGGCAGCAAGGAGGCCTCCCTGGAGAAGCTCCTGTCGGAGTTCCTCACCACCACCGACGACAACTTCGACACGCGCTACCAGCAGTTCTACGCGGAGCTCGCGCCGCTGTTGGAGCTGTACCGCATGCGCATGGGTGACAACCTCACCATCACCGCCTTCACGCGCACCGGCTACGTGCAGAGCATCAACGTGAAGATCTACGGCACCTATCAGTTCAAGGGGCTGGAGAAGTCCGCAATGGCGGGCGTCATCAACCTGATGGACCTGATGTCCTTCCGGGAGCTGTACGGCTACCTCAGTCCGGACCGCAAGGCGGAGATCGCCGAACTGCAGAAGAACAGCGGCCTGAAGGCGGTGGACCGCGCCAACGCCGAGGAAGCGCTCTTCGGAGAGGAGAGCGGCAACACGCTGGTGGCGGAGGCCACGCCGGGACTCATCGAGGACTCGAAGGCGTTCGAGGGGGCCCTGGGCTCGCTGCGCCGGGACGACCTGGCCTCGCGCGTCTACTCCCAGCAGGAAATCGAGCAGGGCGTGGCGCTCAGCGCGGCCATCATCCTCAAGGACCCCGAGCAGCTCCAGCAGACGATGGAGGAGCTGAAGCAGGCCTCCACGGCGGCGGGATTGAAGCTGCGCGTGGTGTCGTGGCAGCAGGCCGCGGGCCTCATCGGCCAGTTCGTGCTGATGGCGAAGCTGGTGCTCTACTTCGCCGTCTTCATCATCTTCATCGTCGCGCTGGTCATCATCAACAACGCGATGATGATGGCCACCCTCCAGCGCGTGCGCGAAGTCGGGACGATGCGGGCCATCGGCGCGCAGCGCTCCTTCATCCTGAGCATGGTGCTGGTGGAGACGGTGCTGCTCGGCTTCGTGTTCGGCGTGGGCGGCGCGCTGCTCGGCAGCGGCATCATGAGCGCGCTGGGCAGCGCCGGCATCCCCGCCGGCAACGAGGCGCTGTACTTCTTCTTCTCCGGTCCCCGCCTCTATCCCACGTTGAGCGCCGGCAACCTCATCGCGGCCTTCGTGATTGTCCTCCTGGTGTCCGCCATTTCCACCCTCTATCCCGCGTTCCTCGCGACGCGGGTGTCGCCTCTCCAGGCGATGCAGACGGACGAGTAAGGCCATGTTCCAACTCTTCCTCATCGCATTCCGAAACCTCGGCACCCACCGGCGGCGCACGCTGCTGCTGGGCGGCGCCATCGCCGGCGTCACCGCGCTGCTCGTCATCCTCATGGGCCTGTCCACGGGCATGAAGGAGACGATGCTGCGCTCCGCCACCACGCTCGCCACCGGCCACGTCAACGTGGGCGGCTTCTTCAAGGTCACCGCCGGCCAGGCCGCGCCGGTGGTGACGGCCTACCCCAAGATTCTCGAGCTGGTCCGCAAGGAGGTGCCGGAGCTGGACTACGCCGTCCAGCGCGGGCGCGGCTGGGCGAAAATCGTCAGCGAGTCCGCCTCCATGCAGGTGGGCGTGGGCGGCATCGACGTGAAGGACGAGCCGGGCTTCCGGCAGGTCCTGCAGATCCACGAGGGCAACCTGGACGGGCTGAACGAGCAGGGCACCGTGCTCCTGTTCGAGAAGCAGGCCAAGCGGCTCCAGGTAAAGGTGGGCGACACCGTCACCGTCTCCGCCCCCACGATGCGCGGCACCAACAACACGGTGGACGTCCGCGTCGCGGCCATCGCCACCGACGTGGGCATGATGAGCGACTTCAACGTCTTCGTCCCGTCCAACACGCTGCGCTCGCTGTACCAGCTGCGCGACGACACCACGGGCGCCCTCTATCTGTACCTCAAGGACGTGAACCAGGTGCCCGTCGTCCAGGCGCGGCTGCGCACGGTGCTGGCGGACGCGGGCCACCAGCTCATGGACAATGACCCTCGCGCCTTCTGGATGAAGTTCGAGGTCGTCAACCGCGAGGCGTGGACCGGGCAGAAGCTGGACATCACCAACTGGGAGGATGAGCTGTCGTTCATCACCTGGACGCTCACCGCGCTCAACGGGCTGACCGGCATCCTCATCTTCGTGCTGCTGGTCATCATCGGCGTGGGCATCATGAACACGCTGTGGATCGCCATCCGGGAGCGCACCCGGGAGATTGGCACGCTGCGCGCCATTGGCATGCAGCGCACCCGGGTGGTGGCGATGTTCCTGTTCGAGGCGATGACGCTCGGGGCGCTGGGCACCCTGGCGGGCGCGCTCATCGGGCTGGCCGTCTGCCTGGGCGTGGACGCCGCTCACGTGGGCGTCCCGGCGGCCGTGGCGATGTTCATCATGTCGGACCGGCTGCACCTGGTGGTGAACGCGGGCTCCGTCGTCGGCGCCATGGTGTTCATCACCACCTGCACCACGCTCATCTCGCTGATTCCCTCCTTCCTCGCCGCGCGCCTCAAGCCGGTGACGGCGATGCACCACATCGGATGAAATCCATGAGCCTCAAGAATCTGCTGTCCGCCGCGGCGCTGTCCGTGGCCATGTTGTCCGCGCCCGTCGCGCTGGCCCTGGAGCCGGCCGCCATGACGCAGATGCTGGCGACCATCGATGACCGTCAGCGCAACGGTGGCGACTACAAGTCGCTCATCTACATGGAGCAGAAGGAGAAGGACAAAACAGACAACGTGCGCGAGGCGTTCGTCTACCGGCGCGACGCGGACGACAAGCTGATGATCCTCTTCAGCAAGCCCAAGACGGAGGCGGGCAAGGGCTACCTGCGGATGGACAAGAACCTCTGGAGCTACGACCCCAACGTGGGCAAGTGGGAGCGCCGCACCGAGCGCGAGCGCATCGCCGGCACCGACAGCCGACGCGCCGACTTCGACGAGTCCCGTCTGGCCGAGGAGTTCGACCCAACCTACGAAGGCGAGGCGAAGCTGGGCAAGTTCACCGCCCACAAGCTGCTCTTGAAGGTGAAGCCCAACGTGGACGTGGCCTATCCCCTGGTCAAGATGTGGATAGACAAGGACACGAACAACATCCTCAAGCGCGAGGACTACGCACTGTCCGGCCGGCTGATGCGCACCGCGCTCTATCCGCGCTGGAAGAAGATCTTCAGCGAGTCCAAGGGCGCCGACGTCTGGTTCCCCGAGGAGATCCGCTTCTACGACGAGGTGGAGAAGGCCAACTCCACCATCATCCTCATCAAGTCCGTGGACCTGCGCCCGCTGGAGGCCAACCTCTTCACCAAGGCCTGGCTCGAGAGCAAGAGTCGATGAGCCCGCGCAACCTCACCCTGGCCACGGCCCTGTCCGTGGTCCTCGCCGGCACCACCGCGCTCGGGCAATCCGGGCGGCCGGACGAGAATGCCCTCTTCGGGGGCGAGGACGACAAACCCGCCCAGGCGGACACGCCCGGGGAGGCTCCCACGCCGGGGCGTCCCAGTGACGACGAGGTGTTCGGCGAGGACCCCGCGCCGTCCGCGGATGCCGACGCGAGCAACACGGGCGACGCGACCGAGCGGCAACCGCCGCTGACCACGGCTCCGCCCGAGCCGGGAGACCGGGACTCGCAGGCGCTGTCGGGGCCAGGGACGCGCAGCGCTTTCGACTCCGATGAGGCCGTGGACGACCCGCTGAAGATTGGCGGGCAGTTCTACATGCGCGGCTTCGCGGCGGCGACGGAGGGGACGTCGTTCGGTGACACGTCGTTCTCCGCGCCCACCCTGGTGGACGGGTACTTCGACGCGCGGCCCATGGACCGGCTGCGGGGCTTCGTGGTGGGGCGGTTGAGCTACGACCCCACCGTGGCCACGCAGACGGGCACCACGGACAACAACACGCCGTCCAATCCTCGCGTGCTGCTGGACCAGGCCTGGCTCCGCTTCGATATCGAACGGACCCTGTTCCTCACCATCGGCAAGCAGCATGTGAAGTGGGGCACGGGGCAGATCTGGAACCCCACCGACTTCCTGTCACCGCAGCGGCGCAATCCGCTGGCGTTCGTGGACCTGCGCACCGGCGTGTCCATGTTGAAGGTCCACGTTCCCTGGGAGGCGAAGGGCTGGAACTTCTATGCCATCGCGGTGATGGATGACCTGGGCACCGATGCGGGCGCGCTGGTCGACAACACGGGAGGCGTTCCGCCCCCCGTGGCGGCCGACCCGGTCAACCGCCTGAGCCGTATCGGTGGGGCGCTGCGCGCGGAAGTCGTCCTCGGGCCCGCGGAGTTCGGCGCCAGCGCCGTGGCACAGCGGGGCCGCAAGCCGCGCTTCGGGTTCGACCTGTCCTCGGCGTTGGGTCCCATCGATGTCTACGGAGAAGTGGGCATCAAGAAGGGCACCGAGCGCCCCTTGTACCGAATCCCCGCCGGAACCACGTACGAGGAGATCATCAAGGACACGTCGCTGGTGGAGGCCTATGTCCCCTCGGGGCTCACGCCCCAGGTGACGGGTGGCGCCAACTACAGCTTCCCTTACGGCGACAACGACATCGCAGTGCTGGGCGTGGAGTACTTCTACAACTCGACGGGCTACACGAGCTCCTTCGGCTATCCGTACCTGATCGCGGAGGACGCCTTCCAGCCGCTGTATCTGGGCCGCCACTATGGTGCCGCGTACCTGTTCCTGGACCGGCCCGGGTCGCTCGAGCGCACGTCCTTCAACTTCTTCACGCTCAGCAACCTCTCGGACAAGTCGTACATCAGTCGGATCAACGTCACCCACCGCGCCCTCAGCTACCTGACGGTCGAGGCCTATGGCGCCGTTCACTACGGCCACAAGGGTGGTGAGTTCCGACTCGGCTTCTCGGTGCCCGACGTCGACGTCAACGGGGAGACCGTTCATGGCCGCACCCTGGCGGCGCCCACCTTCGAGCTGGGCGCGGGGTTGCGCATCAGCATCTGACGCGGACACCTCGCGCAGTGGAGTTTCAGGGACCGCGTCTCCTATTCCCGGGGACGCGGTCCTTCGTTTTCGGGGGCAGGTCGCCGCCCGGGCGGGCCAACGAGGGGCGCTTGGGCCGACGAGGTGCCGGAGAATTCATGCAGTGAACATCCTTCCGGCATGCACCTGTGGATCGCCATCGCCGCCGGATTGAGCCTCGCGCAGGGTCAGAGCGAGGCGCCCTACCCTTCCCCCACGGATCCGTCCAACAGGGGCCCCGCGGCTTCGGCCCTGCGGGATGCGAACGAGCAGGCCGCCGAGGCAGCGGACGGCGCATGGCTCCCTCCCAACTACGTCCTTCAATCTCCGATGGCGGATGGGACGGCGCCCTATGGGCCCTACAGCATCACGCCTGCTCTTCCGGATGGCGATGCCCCGTCGACTTCCGGCGAGGTGGCTATCGACGAAACGTATCGGAACTATGAGCCCATCCCCGCCGAGGTGCCGGAAGGCACGGGGGGCAGTGGGACGGATGACTCCGATGCTTCATCAACGACCTCGGGGACGACAGGCGGAGATGCCCCGGGCGTGGGTGGTTCGGGCAATGTGACAACAGGACAGGGGGCGGGCTCGGATGACTCGGGTGATGCTCGGGTTTCGCAGCCAGGTGGCTCGAACACCGAGGCCGTGGCTCCGTCGTCGGCATCGCAGGCTGGCGGGCTGGATGGAACGGCCGGCACGGCGCCGCAGACCCCGATTCCGAGCGGACAGGACTCGTCCGACGTTTCAGGCACGGACAGCGCTGGCCAGACAGGAATCGGTGGTTCTGGCACGGATGCCACGACCCAGCCCAGCACTCAGGGCTCGACCGGCGACTTGGACACGAGCGGGACGACGGCTCCCGTGGATCCCATGGGGACTGGCGGCTCGGGTACGAGCACCACGACGCAGCCCGACAACCAGGGCGCGACCGGTGGCACGAGCACGACGACGCAGCCCGTCAACCCGGGCACGACCGGCGGCACGAGCACGACGACACAGCCCGATAATCAAGGCGCGACGGGTGGTTCCGGCACGGAGGCCACGACACAGCCTGATAACCAGGGCGCGACGGGGGGTTCCGGCACGAGCACGACGACACAGCCTGACAGCCAGGACTCCCTTGGTGGCTTTGGGCCCACTGAAACAGAGCAACTCGATGGACAGGGCGGCGCGGGCGCGTCGGGCGACACATCGACCGCGCCGGCTCAACCGCAGCAACAGTCTTCCGTGAGCGGGCAGCAGAATGGAAACACCGCCGCGAACCCTTCGGCCCAGGCCACCGAGCCCGCCACGGACGCGGAGGTGACCCAACTGCGGAATCGCCTTCAGCAACTCGAGGAAGAACTCAAGACACGCGACACCCAGATTGAACAGAACGCCCAGGCCACCCAGCAGCAAGTCGACACGTTCGGCGAGCGCGCGGTCGAAACCGAGCGCTCACGTCAGCAGCGGCTCGCCGCAATCCAGAGCGCGGGGGAGTGGATGCTCGCGGCGGATGCCGCGCTCCAACAGGGCGAAGACGATGTCGGCAACGCGCTGGACATCGCCGACAGCGCCTTCGCCAGCGTCCGCGACAGCGCCGCCGAGTTCGGCCAGGGGACTGTCATCGTTCATGCTGAACGCGCCCGCGCCCTGATCAACCTCGCCCGCGACGCAGCCGGACGCAGCGACACGTATTCCGCGCGACGCGCACTGCAAGATGCCGGCGTCGAACTCAGCCTCGCTCGCAGCGCCAGCCTCGGCAGGTCCGGCACGGGCAACTCGTTGCTCACTCCGTGAAGCCAGCCTCGGCAGGTCCGGCACGAGCAACTCCCTGCTCGCGCTGTGACACCAGCCTCGGCAGGTCCGGCACGGGCAACTCGCTGCTCACTCCGTGACGGCGGCCTCGGCACGTCCGGCACGGCCAACTCCCTGCTCGCGCCGTGACACCAGCCTCGGCAGGTCCGACACGGGCAACTCGTTGCTCACTCCGTGACGCCGGCGAAGCACCTGGCTCACGAACGAAGCGACCGCACAACGCAGCACCTTCCGCGCACGACACCGGCGAGGCGCCTCACTCACGAGGCGCCTCAACCGATGGTGCGACCTGATGCTCACGGCGTCTCGCGGAAGATGAGCAACCCTCGCGACGAATCCGTCGCGTACACGTACCCATCCCCGGGAACGTTCACGCTGTTGAGCCCCTCGAAGAACGAGATGCCACGGCCAGCATCCGTCTCACGCCAGGTGTTGTAGTACGCCACCTGCCGCGGCACGCTCGGGTTGCTCACGTCCAGCACGCGCAGGCCATCCTGATAGTGCGCCACGTAGAGCTTCGCTCCCGACAGCGCCAGCGCGCGGATGGAAACCTCCGGACGAATCCGGAACTCACCCACCTGGAGCACGTTCGCCGGAGACGCGACATCCAGCACAGTCAGGTGCGCGTCCCAGTCCTCGCCAGCGGAGAAGGCCAGCGTGCGGTCACCCACCGTGCCCACCGCCACCGTGCGCGACGTGCCACCACTGAACCGCCCCAGCAGCTTCGGCGTCGACGGCGTGGTGATATCCGACACCGTCACGCCGTAGGTCCAGTTGCTCACGTACAGGCGATTGCCCACCGCCATCACATCCATCGGCACTTCGCCACCCTGCGGCTGCGCGCCCTCGACGAAGTAACGGTCCACCAGCTTCGGCTGCACCGGCGTCGTCACGTCGAAGATGAGCACCTCTCCGTTGGGCGCGGGCGACGCCGCGAACAGGAGGTTCCCCTCCACCGCCAGCGACACCACCTCCACCGCCGGGTCCGCCAACGCACGCAGGAAGGCGGGCGCCGCCGGATTCGCCACGTTGTAGAGGGCCAGGCCATTCTTCTGGCTCGCGACGAAGAGCGTGGTGCCCTTCACCGCCACGTCCGTGTAGACGTCGTTGCCCGGATTGCCCTCGCCCACCCGCCGCGCCTCGGCCGGGTTGGTCACGTCGAAGACGAAGAAGCCCTCGGGGCCCGCGGGCACATAGGCGTAGCCACCCGACACCGTCAAATCCCGCGCGGCGCCGCGCGGCAACGCGAGCTCCTTCACCAGCTCCACGCCCGACGACTCGCCTTCGCCCGCGTTGCGCTCCAGGCGAGCCCCCTTGAAGGTGCCCTGCAGATCCAGCGCTCCGTCCACACACCGACGGAACGTTCCCTCCAGCTTCGTCGGCGCACTCGCCTCGCAACCCGCGAACGCGTAACGCACCGTGCGGCCGTACGTGTCCACCACGTCGGCGGCCAGATAGAAGGTGTCCTCCGTGAGCTGCTGCTCCGTCACCGACAACCCCAGAATCTGGGCCCCTGAACCGCCCGACAACTTCAGCGCTCCCGCGGAGCCCGAGCCGTCGTTCAGTTCAACATTGACGTTCCACACCCCGGTGGACTGCACCGAGGCGAGGCTTGAACGCTGACAGGCCGACAGGTTGATGGCGGCAAGATGACACTCCGCCTTGTTCTTGGAGTCGTCGTCCTTGCCGCAACCCAGGGCGAGGACCAGCGTGCTGCTCAGTAGGAAGAAGCGTCTCATGGCCCGTATGCATACCGGGCGTTGGAACCCAACGAAAGCCCTTCCCTCTTTCTCCCCAAGGGAGCGGCGACGTCCACCGCCCGGCAAGTAAACGAAAAGAAATTATCGAGGCGCTTGTATAGGCTCACTCCTGAGAGCGAGCCTCCTAGGAAGCACCTGTCTCGCCAGTACCCCACCCCAAGAGGTGACCTTCGTGAACCCCCGTCTCCTCGCTGCCGCCGCGCTGACCCTGCTCCTCCCGGAGCTGGCGTTGGCCCAGGTCTTCGTCGTGCCTCGTCGCCCGGGCAAGACGCCGGTGAACAGCTTCGAGTTCGAGTGGCGGCACGTCGACATCCTCGTGGGCCCACAGGCCACCGGGGTCGCCAAGCCTCCTGACAGGACGGCGCATGAACAGCCGCCCGAGGCACAAGGGGGAGCCAACCCCGACGCGCCCACCACCC
>NZ_JABUMQ010000334.1:0-12055 GCF_013336645.1 Myxococcus sp. CA039A
GGTTCGACATGGGGCGGCTCTTCCTGAAGGGGCGACCTGGGGGTGGGTCCGGAGGGATTATCGCACCCAGGGCTTTCGGGGTTTCCTGCTCGCTGAGAATCGCGCGGGGAGTGTGGGTGCGGGTGACTCTGGAACCCGGCTTCACTCGGGCTTGTGGCAGGCTGCCGGGCCCTCTTCCAGCAAGGAGCTTCACCGTGAATCGCAGTGTTCCCACCCGGTTGGCCCTGGCGTGCGCGTTGCTGCTCATGCCCCTGGGCTGTGCGCATGTCGACCATGCGAGGGACGAGCAGGCCATCCGCCAGATGGTGGACGTGCAGACCCAGGCGTGGAACCGCCAGGACGCGGTGGTGTGGTCCCAGGACTTCGCGCCCGACGCGGACTTCATCAACATCGTCGGGACGCTGTACGAGGGCCAGCCGCAGATTCAGGAGCGCCACGCGGCCATCTTCCAGACGCTCTTCAAGGGCAGTCAGAGCAAGGTCACCATTCGTCGGGTCGCCTTCCCCGCGAGCGACGTGGCCGTGGTGGACACCACGCATGAGGTGACGGGGCACCAGGGCCTGCCTCCCGGCGTGCAGAACACGGAGCCGGGACTGCTGCGGACCCAGATGCGGTACGTGATGAATCGCGTGGGCGGCACGTGGCGCATCGTCGCGGCGCAGAACACCGACGTGAAGCCCCGGCCGTAGCGCGGGGAAGGTGTCGAGGCGCTCAGCTCACGGGGAGCCCGAGCGCCTTGATGCGTCGGTAGAGGTTGCCCCGGTCCACCTGCAACAGCCTCGCGGCTCCGGCGATGCTCTCGCCTTCGAGGAGCGCGGCGCGGATGAGGTCCCGCTCGAAGTCCTCCACGTGCTCGCGGTAGCTCTTCTCTCCGAGGCTGGGGCGCGCGGCTGTCGCGGGGGCCTGGGGCGAGGAGACTGCCTCGGGGCCGAGCGTCAGCGGGCCGCCGCCGCGCAGCAGGTTGAGCCGCTCGATGACGTTGCGCAGCTCGCGCACGTTGCCCGGCCACGGGTACGCACGCAGCGCTGTCTCGGCGCCGGGAGCCAGCACCAGCGGTGCTTCCGGTCCGGCGAACTCGGCCGCGAAGGCGCGCGCCAGCGGGAGCAGGTCCTCGGGGCGCTCGCGCAGGGGAGGGATGTGCAGGGGCATGACGTTGAGGCGGAAGAAGAGGTCCTGACGGAAGCGGCCCTCCTTCACCGCGCGGGCAAGCTCCTGGTGTGTCGCCGCGAGGATGCGCGCGTCCACGGGCACGGGCACCGAGCCACCCAGTCGCTCCACTTCGCGCGTCTCCAGCACGCGCAAGAGCTTGGCCTGGAGCTCCAGCGGCATGTCTCCAATCTCGTCGAGGAGCAGCGTGCCGCCGTGGGCCTGCTCGATGCGCCCCGCGCGGCGACTCACGGCGCCGGAGAACGCGCCCTTCTCATGACCGAACAGCTCGCTCTCCAGCAGCGTGGCGGGAATCGCGGCGCAGTTGACGGCGACGAGCCGGCCCTTGCGTCCCGACGCCAGGTGCAGCGCCCGCGCGACGCGCTCCTTGCCCGTGCCTGTCTCGCCGGTGATCAGCACCGCCGTGTCGCTGGGGCCCACGCGTGTGATGAGCTGCCGCAAGGCTCCCATGGCGGGGCTGTCGCCCACGAGATGACCGGGGCGCGCGAGCGCATCCAGCAGTCGCTCGCGTTCCTCCTGGAGCGCGCCGAGCGCCAGGGCGTTGCGCAGCGCCGTGACGAGTCGCTCGGGGGAGGGCGGCTTCTCGACGAAGTCCGTGGCGCCGAGCTTCAGGGCCTGCGCGGCCTCTGATGGTGAAGCCTCGCCCGACAGCACGACGACGGGCACGGGCAGCGGACGCGGCAGCCGCGCGAGGAACTCCAGGCCCGTCTCGCCCGGCATGCGCAGGTCGAGCAGCATCATCGCGGGGAGGCCCTCGGGGGCTTCGAGGACGCGGGTGGCCTCGGCGGTGGAGCGGGCTTCCACGGAGGTGAAGCCCTCGTCGCTCAAGAGGCCGCGCAGGGCCTTGAGGACGCCAGGGTCGTCGTCGACGACGAGGATTCGGGGGCCGGGCTTCATGTCGTGGGCACGGGGGACGAAGGAGGGAGGAGGGGCAGCTCCACGCGCGCGAGCGTACCGCCGCCGGGCGCGGGCTCCAGTCGGAGGGTGCCGCCATGTTCGTGGGTGATTTTCTGGGAGATGGGCAGCCCCAGCCCACTGCCTTCGGGCTTCGTGCTGAAGAGACCGCGTGTGAGGGCCGCGCCCTCCAGCACGGTGGGCACGCCGCTGCCACCATCGGTCACGGTGATGCGCACGACGCTCTCCGTCGCGGGCTCCAGCGCGACACGGACGGGTGGCGCGCCTTCGGGGGAGGCCTCGGTGGCGTTCTTCACGAGGTTGCCGAACAGCCGGCGCAGGCCGTCCGGGTCCGCGCGCAGCGAGACATCTGGACCGGGCAGCAGCTCCACCGGCACGGGCGAGGTCTCCGCGTACAGTGCGCAGATTTCCGAGAGCAGCGGGCGCAGAGGCACGTCCTGGAAGCGCGGCGCGGGCAGGCGCGCGAAGGTGGAGAAGCTCTGCGTCATCCGCATCAGCAGATCCACTTCCTCCTGGAGCAGGGCGACGGACTCGGTGACGCGGGTGGCGTCAGAGGGGGAGCCTGTGTCCGCGCGAGACAGCCGTGCGAGCGAGAGCTTCATCGCGGTGAGCGGGTTCTTCAGCTCGTGGGCCAGGGAGCGGGCGACGTCCTGCCACGCGGCGATCTGCTCGGCGGACTTGAGCCGCTCGCGTTGGGCGACCAGTTCCTGGCCCATGCGGTTGAACTGGCCCAGGAGGAACTGGAGTTCGTCGCGAGGCGGGTCCGTGGCGGGCAGTCGCACGGAGAGGTCTCCTCGTGCATAGGCCCACATGCCCTCGGTGAGCGTCGTCACAGGGCGGGTCAGCGCACGGCCAAGCAGCACGGCGGCCACCGCCAGCACGCCGCCCGACACGAGGACGAGGACGGTGATGAACGCGGGCACGCGCCGCACCAGGGCCCGGCGTGTCAGCTCCGCCTGGGCCAGATGCAGCCGTGCTTCATCCAGGGAGCCGCGAGGCAGGCCCCGGCGCTCCAGGTCAAGGGACACGTCATCCAGCACTGCTTCCACGGGAGCCACGGAGACGGACAACACCCGTTCCAGCGCGCCCTGGGCCACGATGCCCAGGAGCACGAGAGGGACGAGCCCCGCGAGCAGCATCACCGCCAGCAGCCGGCGACGGAAGCGAGGGGGCGGGGGAGTCGAGGACATGGCGGACGCGGGTGGGCTCACGGCAAGAGGGCGACAGGCGCACTACGCGGGACGCGTGCCGCGCTTGCCTCGGGTTGTACCGCTCCAGCGGCCCGTCGCCCAACCTGGGCATGAGTGCTGATAGCCTCATGGGCCGGATGCCCCGCTTCCTCGCGCCCTCTCAGAGTTGGTTGTTCGGTCCGCGCGTGGACCTCGCCGTCTTCGCCGGCAGTGCGCTCGTCTCCGTGGCCATGGTGCTCGGGGCACCCTGGCTGGGGGCCGTGGGTGACACGCCTCTCTGGGCGTGGCTCCTGCTCGTCGTCTGCGTGGACGTGGCCCACGTCTGGTCCACGCTGTTCCGCACCTACCTGGACCCGGACGAACTGCGCCAGCGGCCCGGCCTGTATCTGGGCGCCCCCCTCGCTGCCTGGGTGGTGGGCGTGCTGGCCCACCACGTGTCACCGGGCGCGTTCTGGACGCTGTTCGCCTACGTGGCCTTGTTCCACTTCGTCCGTCAGCAGTACGGCTGGGTCGCGCTGTACACGCGCAAGGCGCGAGCCTCCGACGTCGAGCGCCGCCTGGACGCCGCCGCCATCTACGCGGCCACCGTGGGCCCCGTCGTGTGGTGGCATGCGAACCTGCCGCGCGCGTTCTGGTGGTTCGTGGAGGGCGACTTCCTCCCGGGCCTTCCCGCATGGATGGGCACGCTCGCGCTGGCGCTGCACGCGGTGGTGCTCGTGGCGTGGGTCGCCTTCCAGGGACTGCGCGTGTCGCGCGGCGAGGGACTCCAGGTCGGCAAGGTGCTCCTCGTCGGCGCCACGTGGGTGACGTGGTTCGGCGGCATCGTCCTCGCGCGCGATGACTTCACCTTCACGGTGATGAACGTGGTGCTGCACGGCGTGCCGTACTTCGCGCTGCTGTTCCGCTACTCGCGCGGGCGTGGAGAGGAGGGCGGATATGGCGCCGCGGGCACCGTGCTGCGTGCGGGGCTGCCCGGCTTCCTCCTGTTCCTCGTGGCGCTGGCGTTCACCGAGGAACTGTTGTGGGACCGCTTCATCTGGCATGACCGCCCCGGCCTCTTCGGAGGCGCGGACGTGGGGCTCTCGCCGGACCTGCTGGCGCTGGTGGTGCCGCTGCTCGCGTTGCCGCAGGCCACGCACTACGTACTGGATGCGTTCATCTGGAAACCGGGCCGCCAGCCCGCATTGTTGGCCCGGCTCGGTTGGGCGCCGCGCTCCGTGCAAGAGGGTCCACCAATCGCCACCTCGCGCGATTCGACGATGGTCATTCGCGGAGGGAGTGAATAAGGGTCAGAGGCTCTATGCCTCGACTCCTGCTCGTCTCCAATCGTCTCCCTGTCACCGTCAAGGTGGAGAAGGACAGCGTCGCCGTGGTGCGCAGTGCCGGCGGACTGGCCACGGGATTGCGCCGACCCCATGAGCGCTCCGGCGGCCAGTGGATTGGCTGGCCCGGGGACATGTCCCGGCTGTCGGAAAGCCAACGGACGCGCGTGGAGGAACAGTTCGCCGAGCAGCGCTACGTGCCCATCCACCTCACCGCGAGCGAGGTGAGCCGCTACTACGAGGGCTACTCCAACCGGGTCCTCTGGCCGCTGTGCCACTACATGCTGGACCGCATCCCCCGTCAGGACCGTGACTGGGAGGTGTACCGCAAGGTCAACGAACGTTTCGCGGACCTCACCGCGAAGCAGTACCAGCCGGGCGACACCATCTGGGTGCATGACTACCAGCTCATGCTGGTGCCGGGGATGTTGCGCGAGCGGCTCCCCGAAGCCCGCATCGGGTACTTCCACCACATCCCGTTCCCCTCGTCGGAAATCTTCCGGACGCTGCCCCGCAGGGAGGCGCTGCTGAAGGGCCTGCTCGGCGCGGACCTCATCGGCTTCCACACGGTGAGCTACGTGCGGCACTTCTCCGGCTCGCTGTTGCGGCAGCTCAGCCTGGACACGGATGTCGACAGCATCATGTGGCAGGGGCGGCAGGTGCGGGTGGGCGCCTTCCCCATGGGAATCGACTCCGACTCCTTCGACTCGCTCGCGAAGGAGGTGAGCGTGCTGGAGGAAGTGGCCTCGCTGCGGCGCACCGCGGAGGGACAGCGCATCCTGCTGGGCATCGACCGGCTCGACTACACCAAGGGCATCCCCCGCAGGCTGCTGGCGGTGCAGCGCCTGCTGGAGCGCGAGCCCGCGTGGCGCGGACGCCTGCGGTTCATCCAGGTGGCCGTGCCCAGCCGCACCCAGGTGGAGGCGTATGCCACGTACCGCGAGCAGGTGAACGAGCTGGTGGGCCGCATCAATGGCCAGTACGGCAGCGTGCAGAACGTGCCGGTGCATTACCTCTACCGCTCCTTCAACGAGAAGCAGCTCGCCGGGCTGTACCGCGCCGCGGACGTCATGCTGGTGACGCCCGTGAGGGATGGCATGAACCTGGTGGCCAAGGAGTTCTGTGCCTCCCGGCCGGACGAGGACGGCGTGTTGGTGCTCAGCGAACTCGCCGGCGCCGCCGACGAGCTGAACAAGGCGCTCACCGTCAACCCGTACGACGTGGAGGCGACGGCGGACGCCATCGAGCAGGCGCTGGAGATGGGCGAGCACGAGCGCCGCGAGCGCATGCGCGCCTTGCGCGCGCAGGTGAAGGCCCACGACGTGCACTGGTGGGTGTCCCACTTCCTGGGCCGGCTCCAGGGGCTGCCCTCGGTCTCCGTGCGTGACGTCAAGGGCGGCGATGAGGCGCTGGAGGTGATGAAGTCGGCGGAGCGCCTGTCGCTGATGCTCGACTATGACGGGACGCTGGTGGGCTTCGCGCCACGGCCGGAGCTGGCCGCGCCGGATGATGCCCTGCGGGCGTTGCTGGCGAAGCTGGTGGCGAGGCCGAACACCACGGTGAGCGTGGTCAGCGGCCGGCCCAAGGAGACGCTGGAGTCGTGGTTCGGGACGCTGCCCATGGGGCTGCACGCGGAGCACGGCCTGTGGTCCCGCTCGAGGCCGGGGGATGCGTGGCGGATGCTCGACGGGGTGACGGCGGAGTGGAAGGACGCCGCGCGCCCCATGCTCGACGAGTTCGCCGCGCGCGTCCCCGGCTCGTTCGTGGAGGAGAAGTCCGCGTCGCTGGCGTGGCACTACCGCCAGGTGGACCCGGAGTTCGGCGCGCTCCAATCCCGTGAGCTGCGATTGAAGCTGGCGGAGACCTTCGCCCGGCGGCCCGTGGACATCCTCCCCGGCGACAAGGTGGTGGAGGTGCGGCCTCATGGCGTGAACAAGGGCCGGGTCGTGGACGCGGTGACTCGCCAGTTGGAGGCGGGCACGCTGGTGGTGGCCGTGGGCGATGACCGCACGGACGAGGACATGTTCGCGGCCATGCCCGAGGGCGGGCTCACGATTCACGCGGGCAACAAACCCTCGCGCGCCACGTATCGCGTCAGCGGCCCGGAGGAAGTGCGCAAGTTGTTGGCCGCGCTCGTCGAGACCTGAGCGCGCGGCCTCCGCACCCGGGGGCGACGTCGAGGCCGGGGCTCGACGGTTTCGTTGACGAGTCGTAGGACATTCCACGAAATGCCGAGGAGTCGGGTGACAGGCTCCCTCTCCGCTGGTGTTCTGCTTCCGGGCCGGATTTTCACGGGGAGATGGAACATGGATGTCCCGCGCCGTGGTCTGCGGGTGGGTGCAGCGGTGCTGGTGGTGAGCTTCTCCGGGGCGGGATGTGGCCCGGGTGACGATGCCGTCGCCAACGAAGTGGAGACCAGTGAACAGGGCCTGGACTGGGAGCAGTCGCTCCTGGCCCCCCTGGACCGGGATGCGCTGCGACAAGCCATCGCCGGCTTGCCGGACGCGAGGACGACAGCGGCGCAGGTCCGCATCAATGGCACCGCGGGACGCTGGCTCGGCGCGTCCGGTGTCGCGGATGTCCACGCGGGCACGCCCGTGCCCACGGATGCGCGCTTCCGCATCGGCAGCATCACCAAGACGTTCACCGCCACCGTGGTGTTGCAGCTCGCCGCCGAGCGCCGCGTGGACCTGGACCGCCCGGTGCAGCACTACCTGCCCGGGCTGCTGCCCCCCAACTTCGGCCTCATCACGGTGCGTCAGCTCTTGAATCACACGCACGGCCTGCCCAACGTCCCGCTGCCGTCGAAGGACCCGGAGTGGTTCTTCGACAACCGGTTCCGCCGCTGGTCGCCCCGCGAGCTCGTCGCGCTGGCGCTGCCGCCCGGGCCCCGCTTCGTGCCGGGCACCCAGCAGGAGTACGGCAACATCGGCTACCTCGTCGCGGGGCTGCTCATCGAGAAGGTCACCGGCAGGCCCTACGCCCATGCGGTGCGCGAGCGCATCCTCACGCCGCTCGACCTGCGGGACACGTCCGTGCCCGGCAATGACCCGACGATTCCCGGCCCTCATGCCAGGGGCTACGAGGCCGTCACGAAGGCCGACGGCACGGTGCACCTGGTCGACATCACCGAGGCGAACCAGTCCATCCCCTGGGCCGCCGGGGAGATGATCTCCACCACGGCCGACCTGGACACGTTCCTCTCCGCGCTCTTCCGGGGCCGGCTGCTGCCACCCGCGCAGCTCCAGGAACTCTTCACCGTGCCGGACGTGCCCACCCTGGGCGGAGGGCGCGCGAGCTACAGCGCGGGCCTGACACGCTTCGAGGTGAACGGCCTGACGCTGTGGGGCAAGAGCGGAGACCGGCACGGCTACAACAACGGCATGGGGGCCACGCGGGACTTGCGCCGGCGCCTGGTCTACTCCGTCAACACGCTGCACATGGGACAGGAGCGGCCGGCCATCGCCGACCGCATCGTCGCCACCACCTTCGCCGCCCGTTCCCCCCGTCCCTGAACGAAGCGCACGGCCTCCGCGCGCGTGAAGCGAGCGGAGGCCGCGGCGGATGACTACCGCACGAGGGACGCGGTGCGACCGCCGGGGCCCTGGATGATGACCCGGCGCGCGAAGGCGCGGTCCACGCGGCCGAGGAAGTCCCTGAACGCCGGGTACTCGTCCGCCTTCACGCGCGCGACGGAGAGCTTCACCTCACCCTCGGCGACGAGCTTGCCCTCCTCCACGCGGTAGGTGAGCTTGAGGCGGCCGAACGCGTTCGTCTCCTCCACCGCCTGCGGCAGCTCCGTCACGGACCAGCCCGCGGGCAGCGTGTAGCGCAGGTTGAAGCTGTTGACCCACGGACTCTGCATCACCAGGTCGAACCGGCGCTCCGCCAGCGGGGCGAAGGCCTGCTGGTAGGTGCGGCCCGTGCCGAAGGGCAGGAAGCGCACCGCGTTGGGCATCACCTCCGCGTAGCGGGGGATGCTCATCCGGAAGTCCATGGACACGTCGTCGTCCAGCTTCGTGGTGTCGCTCAACGACACCTCGTTCACCGTCAGGCCGGGGAAGCTCTGCGCCCACGCCCGCTCGAAGGTGGACTTGCGCGTGGCCTCCGGACGGTACGCCCGGCGGTATTCCGGCGCGCTCTGGCCGCTCACCGTGCTGGCGCCCGTCACTTCCGCGCTGCCATCCGCGCGCAGCGCCACGTCCATCTTCAGGCCCGTGGCGTTGTCCTCCGCCCTGGCCTCCGGCGTGGTGAGGAAGGTGCTCTTGCCGTCCGGCTCCACCACCAGCACGTTGGCGACGCGGTCCGCGCTGGGCAGCTCCTTCGCCCCGTGGAACTCCGCCGTGCCATCCAGGTACAAGTCGAACTTGGGGACATACGCAATCGCGTGGTTGAAGGCCGCGAGGCTCGCGGGCTCCGCGTCCAGCGCGCCCAGGTTGCGCATGCGCAGGAGCACCAGCCGGCTGTCCACGCCCGCCACCCGCAGCATGGCGTGGATGAGGCTTGCCTTGTCCTTGCAGTCACCGAAGCGCCGCGACAGCACCCGGTCCACGCGGTACGGCTTGAAGCCGTGGATGCCGAACTCCAGCGCGACATAGCGCGTGTTCGTCACCACGAAGTTGTAGATGGCGCGCACCACCGCCAGCTCGTTCTTCCGGTCCACGCCCGTGAGCACCTGGTCCACCGTCTGCTTCAGCTCCGAGTTCGGCTGGAGCTGGTCCCTCACGAGGCCCCACCAGTAGCGGCCCACCTGGTCCCACGTCTGGTAGGTGGAGACGTGGAGGTTCTGGGCGACTTCCGCCCAGCCCGGCATGCCCGGCTCCGGCACCACCTTGGCCACGTGCTTCGCGTTCCAGCGGTACAGCACGCGCCCGCCGTCCACCGACTCCTGCGCGCTCTCCACGCCCTGCAGCCGGCTCTTGTTCCAGTAGAGCGGGCGCTCCTTGGGCATCTCCACCAGGTACTGGAAGCGCAGCTTGGGATAGACGCCCTGCACGCTCTCCACGTCACCCCAGTAGTCCGACAGGAGGTTCTCCTGCGCGGTGTCGTCCAGGCGGTACGTCACCTCCAGCGTGTCGCCGGCGGCCAGGGACGGGAAGGAGAGCACCTTGGCGCGGGCGTCGTAGTACATGCCCGTCCACGGCTCGTTGATGTTGCGGTCGTTCTCCCCGTAGCTCTCCACCACGGAGCCGTCCGTCTTCGTCACCCGGGCGCGCAGCACGCGCACCTCCTGGCGGTCCGGCGAGTAGGTGATGGGCATGGTGCGGAAGGCGTCCACGCCGCGCGCGTTCTGCACCTTCACCACCATCTGCATCAGCCGGCTGGACAGGCCGCTCTTCTGGACGTGCACGAAGGTGTTGTCGACCAGGTAGATGGCGTCCTCGTGGACGTACGCCTCGGCCTCCTTCGCCAGGGGCTTGGCGTCCACCACGTGCTGCATGCCGGCGCCGGCGCCCTCGCCCTTGAGGGCGCGCAGGGCCTCCTTCAGGCCGGGGTTCTGCGGACGCAGCACCAGTGAGCGCTCGAAGGCGGCCAGCGCGGGCTCCCGGCGGCCGGCGGCGAGCAGCGCGCGACCCTCGCGCTCGTAGACCTCCGGCTCATCCGGGGACAGGGCACGGGCCTCCGCGAACAGGGCCACCGCCGGCTCCACCGCGCCGTTGCTGGCCTTCAGCTCCGCGAGCCTCACGCGGGCGCCGTTGTCGAACGGGTTGAGGGCGACCAACTGCGAGTACTCGCGCTCGGCGGCCTCCACCTGACCGGAGTCCGCCAGCAGCGCGGCCAGCGCGCGGCGCGTGCCGGTGTCGTCGAAGCGCAGCGCCAGCACCACGCGCATCCGGTCCATGGCCTCGCGATGGCGGCCGAGCTGCCGGGAAATCTGCGCCGCGGTCCGCACCGCGCGCGGCTGCCGGGGCTGATGGCGGAAGGCCTCCTCCACCAGCGCGTGCGCGCGCGGACGCTCACCCAGGGCCTCGTAGGCGCGGGCCAGCGCCAGCCGGGCGGAGGCCTCCTCGGGCGTCTTCTCCAGCACGGGCGCCACCAGCGCCATGACGCGCTCCGGGTGTCCGCGCTCCATCTCATGGTCCGCCAGGGCCACGCGGGCCTCGGGCAGCGTGGGGTCGGCGGCCACGGCGGCCTCCAGGAAGCGCCGGCGCTCGTTCAGGTCATCTCGCTGCAGGCTCGCCGCGAGCATCTGCAGGCGCGCGTCCTTGGGCGCGAGCTCCGCGGCGCGCGTGGCCTCCACCGTGGCGGTGTGCTCGCGGTCATCGAAGCCCCGGTAGAAGCCGAGCACCCGCGCGTAGTCCCCGTGCAGGGTGGCGTCGTTGGGGTTCTTCTCCACCAGGGTGCGCAGCGCGGAGGTCAGCGTGGGCAGCGTCTGCGGAGCGGGGGCCGCGCCGCGCTCGATGGCGGGCGCCCTGGCCGGCAGCGACGCGCGCACGGACGGCGACTCCTGGCGCAGGTAGAAGCCCAGCGGGCCCGTCTCCTGGCACACCTTGAGGAGCACGCGGTTGAGGCCCTTGCGCAGCTTCACGGACACGCGGGACTGGTCCGGGCGCGGCAGGTTGTAGCGGTCCTCCTTGGCGGCCAGCTGCCCGTTCACCCACAGGCGGAAGGCGCCGGAGGTGCCCAGGCCGAGCGCCACGCGCGTCTCCTGTGAGGACTCCAACCAGGTGACGGCGTAGGCCACGGCCTCGCGGTTGGGGCGCACGGCGGTGGCCAGGTCCACGTAGCCGTCCGCGGTGGTCGCGGTCAGCTTGCGCCAGGACACCTGACGGCCCTTGGCGCCCGCGTAGTTGGCGGCCAGGTCCAGGTTGGCGGCCTCCGGGCCGAAGTCCGTGTCACACCCGGACTTGCCCTCGTTGTCGAAGCCGCCGACGACGTAGTAGTCGCCGAGGAAGCCCATCCACTGCTTCACCTCGCCCGCGCGCGTCAGCCGGCCCCGGGCGCGCTCGGTGTCCAAGAGGAGCAGCTGCGCGGTGGCGCGCGTGTTCGCGTCGAACTGCCGCCGCGAGGCCACGTAGGAGTAGGTGCTCACCAGCGGCGTGAGGTCTTCCACCTCGTCCACCAGCGAGTGCAGCCGGAGGAGGCCCGCGGCGCCCCGGGGCGAGGAGGCCTGCTTCAGCGCCTCGGCCGCGTACAAGCGGGCCGTCTCGTCCGCCGCGGGCCGGGCCTGCACCCAGAGGGGGCAGGTGAGCACGAAGACTGCGGCCAGCCATGTGAAGCGGGACATCCGTTCTCCTCGGTGCGACATGCGTGTAGGGCGAAGGCCCCGCGCATTCCGGGGCCGCCGACGCCGATGAACAGGCGGGCCCTTTGGGGCCTTCCCCTGCATGCGGCCCTGGATGGCGGACAGGCAACCGAAAACGTCACCCGGCGTGCGGAGGGGAACGGGGTAGGTGCGGGTGGGTTTGGAGTGGCGCGGGGCAAGTCAGGGGCTTGGGGTCTCGAAAACCCCGCCTACAC
>NZ_JABUMQ010000335.1:0-11993 GCF_013336645.1 Myxococcus sp. CA039A
GCCTTCCGTCGCGCGAGGCGCGGGCTTCGCGGCGGGCGGCGAGACGGGACGGACCTGCACGGGCGCGACGGCCGGCGCCAGGGGCGCGATGGCGGGAGCCAGCGGGGCGACGGAGGGCGCGATGGCGGGCAGCGGCGAGACGACGGCGGCGGGGGCCTCCGGCCTGCGCTGCAGGAGCATCATGTCGACGAGGGCGCGGCTGGCCGGGTCCAGTTCGTGGAACTGGAGGCCCATGCCGGGAGGGCCCGAGGGGTCTCCCACTTCGCGGATCCACCGGACATCGGCGGTGCCGTGGAGCACGCGCACGCCGCCGGCGATCTGCACCTCGAATTTGACGGGTGTCCCCACGGGCTGGGGGGTGCGCGAACGGATGAACATCCCGCCCGGGCTCAGGTTGGTGGCGAACTCCTCCGCGAAGCTCCCCACGCTTTCATGCTTGAGCTTCACCAACAGACCGACTGCCTTCCGGTCCGTGGTGCGCCTGCCTTGATCCATAACGCACCACCATCGCGGTACGCAGCGCCCGGCTCAAGAGGGTTTTGGGCCCTTGGTCGGTCGACCGGCCAATGGACGACGACAGGTGGGCCTGCGGCCTACCTGCACCTTCCTGTATCTTGTGGAGTCCCCGAGGAGCCTCATGAGCACTCTGCCTCTCACCGCCTCCGAGGCGCCACGCGCGGGCTGGCTCGTCGACCGCCGGCACGACCTGATTTCCACGGTGGGCGGTGCCTGCGCGAGCCTCGCTCTTGTCGGGCTTCACGTCTGGGGTGGCGTGAGCAGCCTGGCGTTGTGGTGGGCGTGGGTGCTGGTGCTGGACGGGCCGCACCTGTTCGCGACGGTGTCGCGCACGTACCTGGACGCGAGGGAGTGGAAGACGCGGCGCGGGTTGCTCTTGGGGAGCCTGGGGTGGTTCGCGCTGGGGCCCCTGTGCTTCGCGGTGTCGACGGTGGTGGGCAGCAAGCTGCCCTTCCTGTTGTTCCTCACGTTCGCCGCGCTGTGGGCGTACTGGCACGTGGTGCGACAGCACTACGGGCTGATGTCGCTGTACCAGCGCAAGGGTGGCGAGACGTCGCTCGTGGACCGGCGGCTCGACAGCGTGACGTTGTACGTGGGGGTGCTCGCGCCCTTCGTCGCGTTCGCGGTGACGCATCCGGGAGCGCGCAAGCAGTTGGGGCTGACGGGGACGCCCACGTGGGAGCCGGTGCTCGCGGCGGCGTGCTTCTCGCTGGTCCTCGCGGTGGGGGTGCTGAGCGCGGGGCGGCAGGTGTGGCGGTGGAGGACAGGGCAGCGGGTGAACGGGCCCAAGCTGTTGATGATGGGGGCCGCGGTGGGGTTGTCGGCGGTGGTGTTCTGGCCGTCGGTGTCGGCGCGGATGGACTTCATCATGTTCGCCGTGGCGGTGACGGCGTTCCACAACGTGCAGTACCACGGCGTCGTCTGGTTCTATCACCGCAATCGCTATCACTCACCGGGCGCGGATGCGGCGTCCTTCGGCTGGGCACCGAAGGTGAGTCAGCGCTTCCTCATCTACGCGGTGTGCGGCGTGGTCTTCACGTTGGTGTACCGGGGCGTGGGGTGTGGCTTTGGCGCGCATCCGGGCTGTGGCGGGTTCGACGCGAAGCTCGCGCTGGGAGCGGGCCTGACGCTGAGAGATTTCATGTCGGGCTTCATCTGGGGCTTCGCGCTGCACCACTACTACCTGGACCAGAAAATCTGGCGCGTGAGTCGCGACGCGGGGCTGCACAAGGATTTGAAGCTGGGCAGCGCGCCGCTCAGCAGCGGGCCTGGACCCACAGTCGCTTGAGCAGGCGCACCACCGTCTTTCGAGACACGCCGAGCACCTCGGCGACCTCGCCTTGCGTGTGTCCCTCGACGAAGTGCAGGCGGGCGGCGGTGAGGACCTGGGCAGGCGTGGAACGGACCATCCAACGCAAATCCCTGGCTGCCTCGACGCGCTGAAGGCTCTCGCCCCCATCATCGGAGCGGGCCTCACTTCCCAGTCGGGCGTGCCAGACCAGACGGCGCGCTCGCGCCCGGTACCGGTCCAGGGCCTTGTGCGTCACCATCTGGGACAGCAGCGTGAAGACCGACGCCTCTCCCCGATGCAGCTCCGGGCTGGCCAGCATGGCCAGGAAGACGTCCTGGAGCACGTCTTCGGATTCGTCCACGCCTCCGAGCAACGCCCGCGCCCGCTGACGCAAGGCCCGCCCATGTCGGAGATAGAGCTCACTCAACTCCAGACATGGGGGATATGCCCCCGCTGGGATTCGCCGCCGCGCTGGCGGAAAGGACATGGCTGACCACCCGGGTCGTCGGCGCACGGTTCGGAAACATGAAGCGTCACGACCGCATCGCGACCGGAGTCCACCTTCCACCAGCCAGTCGACGAAGACCTCTCTTCATAATCCAGACTGCAAGACATTGGCAAGACAGCCAGTCCCATGGATGACGGGCACGCTGTCCCAGGAAATCCATCTCGGGCGACAAAGGCTCCGCCTCCCGCTCCCTCCGGCTCGCAACCATATCCGGGGTATCTCAGACACCCCGAAGGACCTGTCTGACTCAGGCCGTATCCGGCGGGACTCCCCCAGCAAAAACATCCATGACCCGAGGGAGGCCGGGTCTGGGTTGGCCCTCAGGAGCCGTGCCTTGAAAAGTCCATGTTCTGAAGCGTCACGAGTCCGCGTGTTGTGCGCGGTCCTCGTCGTCGTCGCATCCGTGAGCTGCGGGGAAGAGCCGGAGCTCGCCCCGAAGGTCTCCGAGGAGACAAGCCTCACCACGAAGCGACAAGGGCTCTCCTCCGTGCGAGTGCCGCGCATGGTGGCGACAGGCGCCTATCACTCCCTGTTCCTGAAGAAGGACGGAGAGGTCTGGGCCTGGGGACAGAACTCGTTCGGACAGGTGGGGACGGGCAGCATCACCCCCGCGGCCCTGCCGCAGCCCACCCGGGTGTACGGGCTTCCCCCCATCAAGGCCGTCGCCGCCGGCACGGCCCACTCCCTGGCGCTGGATGTGGATGGACATGTCTGGACCTGGGGCCAGAATGCCTCAGGTCAAGCAGGGCTCGGGAACACAGGCGGCCTCGTGTTGGTGCCCACCCAGGTGCCCGGGCTGTCCAACATCCAGGCCATCGCGGCCAATGGCAGCTTCTGCCTGGCCCTGTCACTGGACGGACAGGTCTGGGCCTGGGGACAGAACGCCTCGGGACAGCTGGGCACGGGGGCCACGAGCGCATCGGTGCCCTCGCCCTTCCAGGTGACGCGACTGCCGACCATTCGCGCCATCGCCGCGGGCTTGAATCACACCCTCGCACTGGACGCGGACGGGCAGGTCTGGGCCTGGGGCTTCAATAGCGCCGGGCAGGTGGGCACCGGAAGCACCTCGCCCTCGATGGTGCTGACGCCCACGCGGGTGGCGGGAATTCCGCGCGCCAGGGCGATGGCCGCGGGAGCGGGCCACTCGCTCATCGTCGACGAGCAGTTCGGCAATGTGTGGGCCTGGGGCCAGAACACCTTCGGGCAGACAGGGACCGGCAGCGCTACCCCCACGCCCGTACTGTCGCCCTCGCCGGTAGGAGGCGTGTTCGCGGCCACGGCCATCGCGGCGGGCCACAACACGTCCACCGTCATCATGGGCAACGGCTTCGTGAAGGTGTGGGGCCACAACGCCTCGGGCCAGCTCGGCAATGGCACCACGGTGAACAGCGCCACGCCGGTGGACGCGACAGGGCTCACTGACGCCACCTCCATCTCCGCGGGAGCCCAGCATGTGGTGGCGGTGAGACCGGGATGCCCCGTGTGGGCCTGGGGCAACAACATCCATGGACAGCTCGGCACCAGCACCAGCACGTCCACCACGCCGACGACGACGCCCACGTCCACGCTGCTCACCAACACGTTCTATTTCGACGGGGACATGGATGGCTTCGGAGACGAGTTCTTCTTCGAGTCCGCCTGCACACCGTCTCCCGGTTTCGTGGAGGAGATCGACTGCGACGACTACATGCCCACCACCTACCCGGGCGCACCGGAGCAGTGCAACGGCGTGGATGACAGCTGTGACGGACAGGCGGACGACGGCAACCCGAGCGGCGGCGAGGGCTGCGCCACGGGACTGCCCGGCGTGTGCGCGGCGGGCACCACGGCCTGCACGCAAGGAAGCGTGGTCTGCACACAAAACCAGGCTGCGTCCACGGAGGCGTGCGACAGCCTGGACAATGACTGTGATGGACAGGCGGACGAGGAGAACCCTGGCGGCCTGGTGGCGTGCCCCACGGGTGCCCAGGGCGTCTGTGGTGACGGCGTGACGCACTGCTCCCATGGTGCCATCGAGTGCGTGCAGAAGCAGGCCGCCTCGTCGGAGACATGCGATGGCCTGGACAATGACTGCGACGGTCAGTCGGACGAGGAGCTCACCTTCCAGGCGTGGTACCGGGACCAGGATGGCGACAACTACGGCGTGACGTCCCAGTCGACGCAGGCGTGTGCTCGGCCCCTGGGCCATGCGCCGAACGCGGGTGACTGCGACGATGTCCAGCCGAGCCTGCACCCCGGCGCCACGGAGGTGTGCGACGCCGTGGACAACAACTGCGATGGACAGGCGGACGAAGGGCTGGCCACGCAGGCGTGGTATCGCGATCAGGACGGAGACGGCTTCGGCGCTGTCGGGCAGGCCGTCCAGGGTTGCCGTCAACCTCCCAGCCACGTGTCGAACGCGGTCGACTGCAACGACGGCGACGCGGCCATCAAGCCCGGTGGCAGCGAGGTCTGCGACAGCGTGGACAACGACTGCGACACCCAGGTCGACGAAGGCCTGATGAGCGCGTGGTACCGCGACGCGGATGGGGACGGTTACGGCAGCGCGGCGCAGTCGATGCAGGCCTGTGCGCGACCTTCCGGCTACGTGTCGAACGCCAGCGACTGCAACGACGGCAACGCGAGCATCCAGCCGGGCGCGACGGAGGCCTGTGACGGCGCCGACAACAATTGCAACGGCTCCGCTGACGAGGGCCTCGCCACCCAGACGTGGTACCGCGACGCCGATGGCGACGGGTACGGCATGGCCTCCAGCACCTCGCAGAAGTGCGACCAGCCCGCGGGGCACGTGTCGATTGCCGGTGACTGCAATGACACCAGCGCCAGCATCAGGCCGGGCGCGACGGAGACGTGCGACGCCGTGGACAACAACTGCGACGGCTCCACGGATGAAGGGGTGACGTCGACGTTCTATCGGGACGCGGATGGTGACGGTCACGGCAACGCGGGTCTGCCCACCCAGGCGTGCTCGCGGCCCGCTGGATACGTGACGGACACCACTGACTGCAACGACGCCAGCGCGAGCGTCCGTCCTGGCGCCTCGGAGGTCTGCGACTCGGTGGACAACAACTGCGACGGCGTCACTGACGAAGGCGTGACGTCGACTTTCTACCGGGACGCGGATGGTGACGGGTACGGCAACGCAAGCCAGCCGACACACGCTTGCGCCCAGCCCGGTGGGTACGCGGCGAACGCCAGCGACTGCAACGACACCAGCGCGAGCATCCGCCCCGGGGGCACGGAGGTCTGTGACGGTGCGGACAACAACTGCAACGGCGCCACCGACGAGGGCGTGCAGTCCACCTTCTACCGTGACGCCGATGGTGACGGGGCTGGCAACGCGGGCCTGCCGACCCAGGCCTGCTCGCGGCCCGGTGGTTATGTCGCGGATGCCACCGACTGCAACGACGCCAGCGCGAGCATTCGTCCCGGCGCCACGGAGGTCTGCGACTCGGTGGACAACAACTGCAACGGCGCCGCGGACGAGGGGGTGCAATCCACCTTCTATCGTGACGCCGACGGTGATGGGTATGGCAACGCGGGCCTGCCCACCCAGGCCTGCTCGCGGCCCGGTGGATATGTCTCGGATGCCACCGACTGCAACGACAGCAGCGCGAGCATCCGTCCCAGCGCCTCGGAGGTCTGCGACTCCGTGGACAACAACTGCAATGGGCAGGCGGATGAAGGCGTGATTCCCACGTGGTACCGGGATGCGGATGGCGATGGATACGGCGCCTCGAGCCTCTCCGCGTCCACCTGTGCCCGGCCCGGCGGCTACGTCGCGAACAGCTCCGACTGCGACGACGCCCGCTCGAATGTCTCTCCCGGGAGGACGGAGAGCTGCGACGGCTTGGACAACAACTGCAACGGCTCCGCGGACGAAGGCGTGCTGCTCACCTTCTATCGGGATGCGGATGCGGACGGCTACGGCAACCCCACCCTACCGACCGCCTCCTGCACCCAGCCTGGCGGCTATGTGGCGAACGCCGATGACTGCAGCGACTCCTCGGCGAGCCGGAATCCCGGAGCCGCGGAGATTTGCGACTTCGCCGACAACA
Source organism: Myxococcus sp. CA039A (assembly GCF_013336645.1). NCBI lineage: Bacteria > Pseudomonadati > Myxococcota > Myxococcia > Myxococcales > Myxococcaceae > Myxococcus > Myxococcus sp. CA039A. Next base: position 6,374 of record NZ_JABUMQ010000335.1, read on the forward strand.
ACTGCAATGGGGAGGTGGATGAAGGAGCCCTGCGCAGGCTCTATCCGGACGCGGACCACGACGGCTACGGCTCCGCCAGCCATCCGGGCACGATGGGCTGCCTCATCCAGTTCCACACCACTCAAACCGGGGACTGCCACGACGGCAACCCCAACATCCACCCCAACGCGACGGAGACATGTGACTCCATGGACAACGACTGCGACAGCGCCGTGGATGAGGGGCTTGCCACCCAGACCTGGTACCGGGATGCGGATGGAGACGGCAATGGCAATTACAACATCTCCATCCAGGCCTGCGGCCAACCTTCTGGCTATGTCGACCTTGACTCTGACTGCGATGACTCGAACGGAGGCGTCTTCCCTGGCTCGATGGACATCTGCTACGACGGCCTCGACAACGATTGCAGCGGCATCGTGGACCAGTGGTGCGCGGAGTGTCCCTACATGCATGAGTGCGCACCCCAGATCCCCCCCTATTGATAGCCAATCACCAGGGGACCTTCCTGAACCGGGCTCAACTCAACGCCCCGTGACGCACGGATGAAATGAAGGGGCCGGCCTGTCTCGCCGGCCCCTTCTGGACTGAGCTGGCCACTCGACTCTCAAGAATCGGGCATACGACTCACGCCCATTCAATGACTTACGAAAACCCCGTCCCCGGGTGCTGGCCAGTTGAATCCTCGCAACGGAGGCCTAGCTTGGCTGCCCAAGCGGGTCTCGGTACGCCCGCGCCCACCCCCGGAGTTTCCATGTCGCGACGCACCAGCCTCTCCTTCCTGGCCATGCTCTCTGTCTTCACGTGTCTGTATGCGGGCGAGAGCTTCGCGCAGAACGCGCGCATCGGAACGGCCTCCGACGGCAACTACATCACCGTCCCCTCCGGCTCGGTGAATGACTGGGTCATCCACGTGTCCCCTCGGGACATGGGGTTCGAGGAGCCCGGCTCCGAGGGCGACAACGCACTCCTGAAGTTTGAGTGCTACGTGGTGCAGATCAACCAGTACACGTGGCAGGTCGTCGCCCGGTACAAGCTGCGCCCCTGGAACAACCGGGACGGCATCTGGCACAGCGGCACCGCCAACTACCTCCTCGTCCACAAGTAGGCCGGCGCCTGCTCACGAGCCACATCGAACTACATTTACAATCAAGGTTCTTGAGCAAGTCAGATAACAGCCGGGCAACAGGGCATGTCAGGGCCGTCGGGCAGGATGGCCCATCCGTGCGGAGCCGCGTGGACTCCGTTCACCAACCCCAGACACCCACTGCCCATGACACCCCATCATCGTACTCCCTTGCGCTTCGCGAGCGTGTTGCTCGCCTCCCTGGTCCTCTCACTGTTCGCGTGCGGAAGGGAGGACGACTCGGAGACGGCCCCGGACCGGATGCGGGGCGCGCAGGAAGCCCCCACTGTTGACCTGGAGCCGGGCTGCGGAGAGCCAGGCGACGACGCGGGAACTGACGCGGGCGTCGATGCCGGAACAGGGACCGAACCCGATGCCGGCCCCGCTGTCTGCGGTGATGCCCTCAAGCACCCCTCGGAGGAGTGCGACGACGGCAACAACGACCTGGGCGATGGCTGTACACCGCTGTGCACGCGCGAGCCTGTCTGCTCCAACGGAGTCTGCGAGAATGTGTGCGGCGACGGCCAGTTGAGGTCCGAGCAGTGCGATGACGGCAACACGCTCGCCAACGACGGTTGCTCGCCGACCTGCGAGTTCGAGCCGGGCTTCGTCTGCATGGCCGTCGACGACCTCCCTCCCGCGCAGCTGTCCCTCCCCATCGTCTACCGCGACTTCCGCGGGTACGACCTGCTCGCGACGGGCTCACTCCCCCGGGGCCACATCGACTTCGAGAACGCCCTCGGCAGTGAGAAGGGCATCGTGGCCACCACCCTGGATGCCCAGGGCAAACCCGTCTACGCGAAGACCTCCATGGCCTCCGCCACCACCCACGGCAAGGCGGCCTTCGACCAGTGGTTCCGAGACGTGCCCAACGTGAACCAGACCGTCATTGGCACCCTGGACCTCCCCCGGCAGGCCATTGGCCAATACCTGTTCGACGACCAGACCTTCTTCCCCCTGGACACAGCGGGCTGGGTGGCCTCCGGACACGAGCCTCTCCGGGCGGACAACAGCTCCCCCGCCCAGCTCCACAACTTCAACTTCACCAGCGAGACGCGCTACTGGTTCGAGTACCGGGGTGACGAGGTCCTCACCTTCCGTGGCGATGACGATGTCTGGGTGTTCATCAACGGCATCCTCGCGGTGGACCTGGGCGGAATCCACGCGGCCGAAACCGCCTCCCTCACCCTGTCACAGCGCGCAAGCCAGTTGGGCCTCATCGTGGGCGGCACCTACCAGCTCGCGGTGTTCCAGGCCGAGCGCCACACCCGGGCGTCTTCGTATCGGCTGGGGCTCAACAACTTCTTCCGTCCCTCGCGACGCACCCAGTGCGTGCCCGGGCCCGACCCGGAGCCCCTCTGCGGCAACGGCACCACGGACCCCGGTGAGCAGTGTGATGACGGCATCAACGACGGTGGCTACAGCCAGTGCGCCCCGGGCTGCGTCAGGGGTCCTCGCTGCGGCGATGGCATCGTTCACCTCGTCGAAGGGGAACAGTGCGATGACGGCAACCTCCGGAGCCTCGACGGCTGCAACGCCACCTGCCAGCTCGAACTGCCCTGAGCCATGAGCATCGCGTGAGCGGGCCGGTGTCACCCGACTCGACGGGCCCGCTCACCTCGCAGGTGCTTCGACGCCACGAACGCCGGTGCGGCTTCAGTCAGGCGAGAAGGACAGCTCAGCCACCCGGCCCGCTTCGAAGCGCACGATTCCCCAGTCAGAGTCGCCCCATCCCTGGTGGGTGTGCCGGTAGACCACGCTGTCCTTGAGCTCCAAGGCGCCACCCGGGCTCCGTCTGGCATCTCTCGCGTGCTCGCTCCCCATTCCATGAGGCGCTTCTGGCCGCACGTAGGGATTCGCGGGCCAGCCCGTTCCCTCGATGTAGCGGCCCATCACGGCTTCGACCTCACCGCGCGTCATGCCAATCCGAAGCAAGGAGAAGTCTCGGAGGAAGGGCTTGCGGGAGTTCCACTCGGTGAGGCGGATGCCCACCACGCCACCGACGAAGGCCACCAGGAGCCCCACACGGAACCCCCGGGGGGCCGACCGGGAGCCATAGACCCCGAGCCCCAATCCCAGACTGAGGATGACGGCATTCCAGGACAGCAGATACGACACCGCATCCACGGAGTCGCACAGCGCGAAGAAGCCAAGAAGGCCTCCCAGCAGCACGAGGGTGAGGAGCAGCTGCAGGTGTCGCCTCGGCATCATCAGCGAAGCTTACGGCGCCACCGATGCGGTGTCTTGTCCCCTGGGTGTGCCTCTACCGGGAGGACTGACAGGGCACGTCGGAGGAAGGGGCCGGCCTGCGGTCGTGCCGGCCCCTTCGCTTCGTCAGCGCACCCAGTTCACGTTGGAGATGGTGAACTTCGTTCCATCCTGCTTCTCCACGTTGGTGTACGGCAGGTACACCCGCGAGGAGAACGTGTTCGCCGCGGTGTCGATTTCGATGAGCCGCGTCGGGTTCGACGACCCGTCATGGTACGTGGTCAGCATCTGGTAGATTTTGTTCCCCTGCGTGCCGGTGACTTCGCTGTACGCCGCCGTGCCCACGTGCCCGGAGAAGATGAACCGCACGTTGGCGTACGGCTTGAGCGCGGTGTCGAACACGTACTGCGGGCTGTTGTTTCCATACCCGCCATTGCCCTGCTCGATGCCGCCCCCACTCGTCTGGTGCGAGTGCGTCAGCACGATGACGTTGTGACGCGGGTGCTGCTCCACGACGCTCTTCACCCAGTTGACCGCATTCGTCCGCGCCCAGAGTTCCACGTTGATGACCAGCCAGTTCAGCCCGCCCGCCGTGAAGGTGTGATAGGCATTGTCGCACTTGCCCGCCTCGAACACGCCCGCCAGCGCGCGGAACCGCGTCGTCGGAAAGTACGTGTTGAAGGTGGTGGTGTTGCGGAGGTTCGCATTCACATTGCCAGGGCACGCGCTGCCACCGGGGCACGTCGCCGCGGTGTCATGGTTGCCAATGGCGATGGCATAGGGAATCTGCGCGGCATCCAGCTTCTGGAACGCGTTGCTCGCCCGAACGTACTGGATGTGGTCCGCCGTGTCCCAGTTCGCCATGTCGCCCGTGTGGCCCACGAAGCGGATGTCGAGCGCGTCCTTGTTATCCGCCAGCCACTGCATCCGGTGGTCAATCAGCGTGGACTGCGAGATGAGCTCGTTCTGCGTGTCCGGGATGATGACCAGGGTGAACTTCGTGTCCACGGGCTGCGCCGTCGTGGGCGCCGCGTGGAACTTGATGCCCTCGTCCACCCACCCCGCCGCGCTCAGCGCCGAGCGCTCCGCCGCCGTCGTCGCGAAGCGGTGCTTGCGCAGCGTGTCGTTCGCATAGCGATAGACAGGGACCAGGCACGGCTCCGCCGTCGTCGACGCGAAGAAGCCCGTCCCCTCGTCCGTGGTGAACCCGCCCTGCGTCGCGAGCTGCTGCTTCTCCGCCGCGTCGATGGTCCAGAAGTGCTCGTTCCGGCTCGGGCTGTACAACCGATACACCGTGGACAGGCCCGGGCCCGCGACGGCGGCGGCGCGGAAGGCCACGCCCCGGTCATCGGTGTAGCCGTAGTTCGTCGCGGCGCTGGCCGCCTCGTTCGCGTTGAGCGTGTAGAGGCTGTCGCCGTTGCTCGCCCGGATGCGGTGATACACCGGCGCGCTCATGGCGGCGCAGTCCAGCGCGGCCTTGCTGGAAGCGGTCTCGGATACCTCGTCGGGTGACGTGCCGCCGCCACAGGCTGACAGCACGCCCCACAGCGACAGGGATGCAACGACTCTCAAGGGACTCATGGTGTCTCTTTCCAGGATGGGATGAAAACAGGGCTCGTCGGCTTCACTTCTGCTTTTACCGCGAAGTACCGAATTCCGGCCCTGGCTATCACTTGAGTTCCATCCCAGGAACTCCATGTGTCCGACTGCGAGCAACACACAACACCGTCACGACGGAGCAGTGAGCAATGTCTCTCGAATTTTACACAAACATCCGAGCAACCCCGAGCGTGCGCATGGCACCTGAGGTCCGCTTCAGATTGATGCGGAGACGTGGAGGGACGCTCGCGGGCGAACGTCCGGGCCCACTCACTCCGGCGTCACCACCCGCAGGAACGCGTCCTGGTTCCACCCGTCCCCGCCGCCATCACGCTGCCAGCCCGCGACGGCCAGTCCGCGCCCGGGCACCATCGCGAGCCCCGTCACCGCGAGCGAGCACTCGCCGCTCGCGCAGCCTTCCACCGGGAGCTTCCGCTCGCCCTGCTGCGTCCCATCCGCCGCGTAGCGCGTGAGCACGTCACCGCACGCCACCATCACCGCGCCCGCGCCATCCACCGCCGCCGCGACACCCTCCGACGCCTGGGCGCCGCACTCCGGCTGCTTCAGCCAGCGCACCTCGCCCTCCGCGCCCACGCCGAGCACGAACGGCCCTTGAGTCCCCAGCGACGTGCCGCCCCACACGAGCAGGCCCGTGAAGTCCCCCGCCACCGTCACCGCGCCCTCCGGCCC
>NZ_JABUMQ010000336.1:0-11916 GCF_013336645.1 Myxococcus sp. CA039A
CCCCCAGGCCCAGCAGGCCCCCTTCATGGAAGTCCCCCGCCGGGCACGCCAGCAGCGCGCGGGGCCCGTTCGCCGTGCTCTCCAGGCTCGACAGCACCTGCCGCAGCCGCTGGCGGACGTACCCGGACGCCAGGTGCTCGCGGGCGACATCCAGCCGCGCGCTCATCTCCCGCAGGAGCGGCATCAGGAAGCCGTCGCAGTAGGTGTCCACGTCCATCGCCTCCTGCGCCTCGTCCAGCACGCGCGAGACCTCGTCCCCGTCCAGCAGTATGACGGCGGCCCAGAAGCGCTCCTGGTGCCGCTCCGCGCGGGGCATCGTCTTCACGGGGGAGGCGACCACCTGGGCAATGGCCTCGCTCACCGCCAGGCCGTCCAGTTCGATGAGGCGCGCCACGCGACGGATGGCCTCCACTTCCTCGCGCGAATACACGCGGTAGTTGTTGCCCTCCGAGCGCATCGGACGCGGGAAGCCGTAGCGCCGCTCCCATGCGCGCAGCGTCGCCTCTCGGATGCCCGTCAGCCGGGCGATGGTGCGGATGCGCAACATCATGGCCCCACTCCCCGGGCCGCATCCCACTTCTCCGCCACGCCCCGCGCGCCCGACACCTTGCGCGTGAAGCCCTCCAGCGTCGTCACCGCCGCCAGCTTTCGCACCACCGACTCCAGGCCCTGCTGGAAGACGGCCAGCGAGCCGGGCGGATGCGGCGTGCCCACCTCCAGCAGCACGTCCGGGCGCTCGTGTTCGAAGAAGGCGTAGCGCACGCCAATGGGCACGCACTCCACCTTGGCCACGCGCGCCAGCAGCTCCACGCCGCGCTCCAGTCGCAGCGGCAGCTCGCCGAAGGGACGGTGCTCGCCTTCGGGAAAGACATACAGCGCCGCGCGCGGACGCTTCAGGAGGTCCTTCGCGTAGCGCAGCGACTCCACCGACGACACCGCGTCCTTGCGGCGGATGCTGAACGCGCCGATGCGCGCCAGGAAGGGGTAGCGGCGCAGGTTCTCTTCGTCCATCAGGCAGTAGGCGTCCCACCCCGCCACCCGGGAGAGCTGGTGCAGCATGAAGCCGTCCCACCAGTTGGCGTGGTTCAGGTACACCAGCCTCCCAGGGCCGGCGGCGGGCAGCTCACCGCGCACCCACAGGCCCCGGAACGCCGAGCGGAACTTCCACCCGATGTACGCGTCCAGCGCCCACCCGAAGGGGCCTCCCTTGGCGGCGGGAATCACGACGCCCCGGCCTCCTTCTTCGTCAAGAGCTCCACCAGCCCCGTGAAGAGGGCCAGGCCCAACGACACGAGCACGCTGGTCAGCAGGAAGAACAGCACTTCCTCCAGGGGAACGAGCCCCACGTAGATGCCCAGGTGCAGGCCCTCGCCGAAGTTCCAGATGCCCGTGGAGATGGCCAGGTGGTCCGCCACCGCTAGATAGATGCCGATGATGAACGCGGGCGGCAGCACCGCGCGCAGCACCGCGCCGGAGCGTTCCTTGTAGTGGCGCACCAGCACCACCGTCTGGAACACGATGAGCGGCAGCGTCCAGCCAACCAGATGGATGAGGTAGGCCCAGCGCGAATCCATCATGAGGACACCTCGCTCGGGGACAGGGCTCGCTCGGAGGAAACCGTGGACTCCGCAGCCGACGCCGGTGTCGTCACGGGCCGAGCCAGCGCGCGGGCGAGCCGGGCCCGGGCCCACAGTCCCACCAGCAGCGTCTGGAGGCCGAAGAACAGGTACTCCTCCAGTGGCAGGTAGCCCAGCTTGATGCCCCAGATGCGGGTCTCATCGAAGCCCCACAGGCCCCACTTCACCGCCAGGTTGTCCCAGGGTGACGTCGCCGCGTAGACGACCACGAGCAGCAGGCCCATGGGCGCCAGGCTTCGGGCCGTGAAGGTGCGGCGGTAGCGCCACAGCAGAAAGAAGATGGGCAGTACGACGAACAGCCCGAGGAAACGCGCGTAGGTCATCCAGGTCCTCCCGTCAGCTCCGGCGACACCCGGACCATGCGGCCTCCCGGCAGCAGCGCGTACGTGCGCCCCCGCCAGGTCACCATCCCCTGGCGACCCAGGGAGATGACGAAGGCCGTCAGCAACAACATCTCACCCAGGAGCCAGTCCGTCAGCGCATGTCCCAGGCTCGCGTCGCGAACACCCGCCGCGCGAGGCGCGCCGAGCACCGCGAGTCGGAGCGCCAGCAGCGAGCGCACACCCACGAGCGACACCACCGCGAGCGACAGCACGGGCGAGCCCAGAAGCGCCGCCAGCAACACCAGTGGCACGGTGGGAGTGAACAGCAGCGGCACCGTGGGGTACAGCGCGGGGCGGTGACTGGCCAGCACGCGCATCCAGCGGGTGAAGCGGGACAGTGGGACTTCCCAAGCGCCGATGTCGCCCAGGGGAACCACCGCGGGCGCGTCGCTCAGCGCGACGTCCAGACCGCGGGCATGCAGGCGCTTCGACAGCTCCAGGTCCTCGCCGATGTGGTCGGCCAGGGACTTGAGCGATTCCATGGCTTCGGGGGAGAGGCCCAGGGCCTTGCCACACACGGCCTTCGCGCCCGCGCTCATCGCGTGCAGCGCGAGGAAGCTGTGGTGCGTGTAGCGCAGCAATCCGGCCATGGCGCGGCCGGCTCCGTCACGCACGTCCACGGGTGTGGGGGCGGCCGTGCTCAGCGCGGCACCTCGGACCAGAGGAGCCACGAGTCCCTCCACCAGCGCGCCGGTCACCGCGACATCGGCGTCGACGGAGAGGACCACGCGGCCCTCGGTGGGGAGCGTCTCCAAAGCATAGAGAAGATGGCCCACCTTGCGGTTGGGGGTGAGCGGGTCGCTCGGCAGCCAGCGCACGCCGGGCGCGAGCCGAGGCCGATAGGGAGACACGACCACCTGCTCCAGCGCGCCTGCGTACTCGATGGGCAGCGCCAGGTTCTCCAGCTCTCGAGGCGTAGGCGCATCGACCGGGCGCAGGAGCAGCACCGAAGGAGTGGTGCGCGGGGACTCGACAGGCACGTCCTGGCTCCGAAGCGCGAGCGCCTCTTCAGGATGAAGGGGACTCTTCGCTGATTGAGGGCGCAGGTCCTCGGTGGGCGGCTCCTCATCCCGAGGTGCGAGCACATCCTCTGAATGCAGGTGACTCCGCGCGGGCTGAGCACGCAGGACCGCTGCGGACTGCTCCGTGCTCCGAAGCGAGGACGTCTCCATCGAACCGCGGAGCCCCTGCGCTGGCCGTGCCCCCATGAACGAGCCGCCTCTGCGCACGCGCAGCAGGCGCGCAAGCGCGACGCCACTGAAGCCCGTCGCGAGCACGGCCCAGCCCAGACACAGGAGGACGGGCGCGTTCATGCCGCCGTCCCCAGCCGCGTCCGGAAGTGCGCCATCCAGCGGATGAAGGGCGAGTGGAAGCGGCGGAAGTCCGCCACCTCACCCATGCAGTCCAGTGCGCCCTTGCGAGCCTCCAGCCGCGCATAGAACGGCGAGGACTCCAGAAGCCGTGCCTCACCCACTTCCACATTGCCCGTCTGCAAACGCGTGGGCACGCGCAGGCCCCAGCCCGTGATGACAGTGGGACGCGTCTGCGGCCCCGGCCCCCGCTCACAACGCACGCTCTGCTCGCACGCCGTCATCCGCAGCGGCGCCACACCATCCGGCAGGTGGTAGTCCACCACCGTCGTCGCATCCCCGCGATGCGTGCGCGCCCAGTGCCAGCCCGCGAGCCGCTCGCCCAGCAACTCCTCACCGTGGTTCGTGTCGTGGTAGCCCAACCCCTCCGCCTTCACGCCGAGCGACGACACTTCCAGTCGCGCACGCGCTCGAGGCGCCAGGGCCTGCCAGTAGTGCGGAAGCTCCGGCATCAACCGCACCACCTCGCCCACCGGCGTCAGCGGCTCCAGGGTGAGGCGCGCACTCACGGGCCGACCCCAGGGCGCCGTCCAGTCCTCCACGTCCATGCGCACCGTTCCGCCCTCTCCATACGTCAGCGTCGAGCGTCCAATCCGCAACCGCCCCGCCGACTCCACCTCCGCGCGAGAGTACTCGCTCAACACCCACAGGCGGCGCACACCCTCGTGGTACAGCGCGAAGTTCACCGCGCTGTGCTCCATGGGCCGGCCGCCCCGTCGCGCCGCCACCGAATAACGCGGGGAGAACAGCGAGCCCAGCATGAAGATACACACCGCGCTGTAGGGCCCCGCCGTCACGTCCGCGTAGAACCAGCGATAGGCCCCCGCCTCGATGGGCAGCGCGGGAATGTCTCGCAAGGTGTTCATTCGCCCCTCCGCAGGTGCACGGAGGCCATCTCCGCGGCGAAACGGCCGGACAGCATCACCAGGGGCACGCCCCCACCCGGGTGCGTCCCTCCTCCCGCGAAGAACAGGCCCGGCGTGTTGCCCCGGATGCGCGGACGACGAAACGGCCCCAGCTTGCCGTGCGGCAGGAAGCCGTAGATGGACCCACCCGGTGCCCCCTGCGCGGCCAGGTCCACCGGCGAGCGCTGGCCGATGACTCGCACGCGACCCTTCAGCTCCGGGAAGTGCGCGACGAGCTTCTCGAACATCTGCGCCTTCACCTGCTCGGCCTGAAGCTCCCAGGCACGCGTCGCCACGTCCGCCTCCGCGGCATCCACGGGCAAAGGCGGCGCGTTCACCATGACGAACAGACCCGTGCGTCCCGGAGGCGCCATGGTGGCATCCGTGGCGGACGGGTTGCAGAAGTACACCGTCGGGTCCGACGCGAGCTGCCCGCTGAACAGTTCGTCGAACTCGCGCCGGTAGTCCCTCCCGAAGAGCACCGCGTGGTGGGGCAGCGCGGGACGCCCCTCCACCTCCAGCAACAACACGAAGCCGGAGAGCGCCAACGGCTCCTCTCCACGACTCAGGGACTCCATCGGGTCCGCGTTCACCACCACGCTGTCGAAGCACGCGGCGTCCTCACCAGGTCCCACGCGGTAGCCATCGCGCGTGTGCGCGAAGCGGGCGCGCGTCTGGAGATGCACCGTGACGCCGAGCCTGCGCACCGCCTGTCCCAACGCGTTCACCAGCGCGCCCACGCCGCCCCGCGCATGGTGGACGCCGTACGCGCGCTCAATGTGCGGAATCAGCGCGAAGGCCGCGCTCGCCTCGTAGGGAGACGCGCCCGCGTAGGTGGCGAAGCGGCCCACGTACTGCTGGAGGTGCTCGGTGCGCAGGTGCTTCACCGCCAGCCCGTGCAGGGACGACAACTGCATGCCCGCCATCACCGCGCCAATCCCCCGGCGAGCCACGCGCCCCATGAACCCGGCCATGCCCTCGAAGGGCGCCTCCAGGTACGGCTCACCCGCCGCGCCCCAGATGGCGGCGGCCTCCGCGTAGAAGCCGCGGATGCCCCTGCGCTCCACCGGCTTCACGTCGGCGGCGCTGTCCGCGGTGCGGTCCATGTCCTTGTACGCGGTGAAGGCGCACCCATCCCCGAAGCGGTAGGAGCACTGCGGCTCCAGCTCGGTGAGGGGCGGCATCAGGTCGAGCGCGCCCAGTTGCTCGAACGTCCCACGCACCAGGTCCGGCAACGTCAGCAACGTCGGGCCCGTGTCCAGCGTCACGCCATCCACGGTGACGGCCTGCGCCTTGCCACCCAGTGAGGCCCCGCCCTCGAAGAGCGTCACCGCGTGGCCTTCCTTCGCCAGCAGACCCGCGGCGGTGAGGCCCCCAATTCCTCCGCCGACCACCGCGACACGCGTCGTGCTCATGGCCCCCGCCTTCGCCACGCCACCTCGGTGTCCTGGAGGACACTCGCGCTCCTCCATCGACCCCCGCGCTCAAGCGACCTCGAGCCGGCCTTCGCACACGCGTCACCCATGGCGCTGTCCCCCCACTTCGCTCGGCAGCAGTGGCACTCGCGGCTCGCCCGGAAGCGAGGGCAACACGGACTTGGGTCGGATGAAGGCCGCGGCGGCCAGCGACAGCTTGCGGCGCGTCGTCACATACGCCCGCGCGCTGAACACGTCGTAGTCGCGCGCCTCGATGTCACGGAGGATGTCGCCGTAGATGGCGCCCATCAGCCGCACCATCCGCTGACTGCCAAAGCCCGTGAGCGACGGCACGCCCCGCGCCGCGCGCGCGTAGTACGTCCGCGCGCGCTCCACCTGGAAGCGCATGAAGTCACGCCACCGCGCGTCCACCTTCCCCTGCCGCAAGTCGTCCTCCGACAACCCGAAGGACGCCAGCTCCTGGGAGGGCAGATACACCCGCCCCCGCTCCAGGTCCTCGCGCACGTCGCGCAGGATGTTGGTGAGCTGCATGCCCCGGCCCAGGTCCGCCGCCGGTTGCAGCGCGCCCTCGTCCGAGCACCCCAGCACCGGCGTCAGCATCAGCCCCACCACGCCCGCCACGCGGTAGCAGTAGAGGTCCAATTCCTCAAACGTGTCGTAGCGGTGCTTCGTCAGGTCCATCTCCATGCCGGAGATGAGGTCCTGGAAGGGCTGCTCAGGAATCCGGTAGTGGCGCACCGTGTGCGCCAGCGCGGCGAACTCTCCCGCGTCCCACGGCGAGCGCGCCGCCGCGCCCTCCAACCGCCCACCCGGCGGCCCCAGCTCCCGCGACGCCAGCTCCGGCATGGGCACATACAGCTCCGCCACCATGCGCCGCGCCCGCCCCAGTCGCACGGACAACTCCTCCATCCCGGAGCCGGCCTCATCCACCAGGTCATCCAGCCGTCGGCAGAACGCATACAGCGCGAACGCCGCCTTCCGACGCTGGCCGAACAACAGATAGGAGGCGAAGAAGAAGCTCTTGGCGTGGTGACGCGTCACCCGCCGGGCCAGCCAGTATCCCCGGCGCACCAGCGCCCTTTCGTCGGACACGCTCATGCCGCCTCCGCCACCTTCACCGGGGCCGCGCGCGGCGCCAGCTTCACGCCCTGCTGGCGCGCCCAGTCTCCCAGTCGCTCGGTGACGAGCCGCGCGGAGATGAGCACCGTGGGCAGCCCCGTGCCCGGCTGCGTGGAGGCCCCGACGAAGAAGAGGTTCTTCACCTTCGCGTCCTGGTTGGCCGGACGGAACGGACCAATCTGGAGGAAGTTCTGCGCCAGGCCGAAGGCACTGCCTCGCGCCAGGTTGAAGGTCCCCGCCCAGTCGTCCGGCGTGAAGACGCGCTCCACCTCGATGTCCGACTCCAGGCGCGGGAAGCCCAGCTCCGCCAGCCGCGCGAAGACCTTGGCGCGCAGCGCCGGCCCCTCCGTCTTCCAGTCCAGCGACGGGTGCTGGTGCGGCACGGGCACCAGCACGTAGAGCGAATCCTTGCCCTCGGGCGCCAGCGACGCGTCCGTGCGCGTGGGCGCATTCACGTAGAAGCTCGGGTCCTCCGGCACGCGGAAGCGCTTGAAGATGTCCTCGAACGAGCCCCGGTAGTCGCGGCCGAAGATGACATTGTGATGCAACAGTCCCGGGATTTTCCGGTGCATGCCCAGGTAGAGCATGTAGCCGCTGGAGGTGTAGCGCAGCGACTCGCGGCGCTTGAGCGTGGTGGCCTGGGGGTCCAGCAGCTTCTCGTACGCGTAGGGCAGGTCCGCGTTGCACAGCACCGCGTCCGCCTCCAGCACCTCACCGCCCTCCAGTCGGACTCCGGTGGTGCGGCCTTTGTCCGTGAGGATGCGCTCCACCGGCGTGCCGTAGTGGAAGCGCACGCCCTCCTCGATGGCCACCCGCTCCAGCGCCTGCGGAATGGCGTACAGCCCACCCTTGGGAAACCAGATGCCCACGCCCAGCTCGGTGAAGGGCAACAGGCCGTAGACGGCGGGCGACTCGAAGGGCGACACGCCCAGGTACATCGTCTGGAAGGTCATCGCCGCGCGCAGCCGGTCATCGCGGAAGAAGCGGCTGACGTCCGGGTACATGCGCCGGTGGGCACGCACCTGGAAGATGCGGGCCAGCACGCGCGGGGAGAGGTAGTCGGTGATGCCCGCGTAGTTGCGGCCCACCAGATGGTCCAGGCTGGTGCGGTACTGGACACGCCCCTGGGCCAGGAAGGCGAGGTAGCGCGCATAGCTGCCGGGCTCCACCCGCTCCAGTTCACGCCCCATGGCGCACAGCTCGGAGGTGAACGTCACGTCCGAGCCATCCCGGAAGTGCACCCGGTAGTTCGGGTCGCACTTGAGCAACGTCAGGTAGTCCTCGATTCGGCGGCCGAGCGCGCGGAAGGTCTCCTCGAACACCTCCGGCATCAGCACGATGGTGGGACCGATGTCCCAGGAGAAGCCGTCCACCCGCAGCCGGTTGCAGCGCCCTCCGGGTCCTACCGTCTTTTCGACGACCTGGACGTCGAAGCCCTGGTGCGCCAGTCGCGCCGCGGCGGCCAGACCTCCAACACCGGCGCCCACCACCACCACACGTCTGCCTTGTGTCCGCGGGCTCATGTGTTCCTCAGGCCGCGCGATGCGCGAGCCGCGCGATGAGGGCGTCCATCAAATCCCTCACGCCGTTGGGGTTGGGCAACGACTGGAGGGTGCGGCGAGCCGCGCGAGAGGCGCGCTCCACCATCCGCTCGCACGCGGCACGGCCGCCATGCGCCTCCACCAAGGCGCGAGCACGCGCCAGGGCCACCGTGTCCTTCTCACACTCCGGCAGGGCCCAGAGCGCCTCCAGCTCCTCACGTCCCTCGGGCGTGGCGCGCGCGAAGGCCGCGAGCACCGGGAAGGTCCGCTTGCCTTGGGTGAAGTCGCCATCCGACGACTTGCCCGCCACGCTGGAGTCACCGAAGAGGCCGATGAGGTCATCGCGGAGCTGGTAGGCGAGCCCCACCTGGCGGCCCACGCGCTCCAGCCCCTCCAGCAGCGCGGGGCTCGCGCCGCCCAGCATCGCGCCACACACCAGCGGCGCGCAGAAGCCGTAGCGCGCCGTCTTGAGATAGGCCACGCGCAGCACCTGGAACAGCGACACCTCCGACAGCGGCGCGCGCTCCAGCGACAGGTCCAGGTACTGGCCCGCCGCCGTGTGCCGGCACACCGACAGGTAGTAGCGGACGACCTTCGCCACGCCCGGCAGCTCCGACTCCAGCATCGCCTCCAGCGCTCGCGCGAAGAGGTGGTCGCCCACCACCACCGCCAGGTCCTCGCCCGTCCGGCCCGGCGCCAGCAGGTGGTGCAACGCCGCGCTCCCGCGCCGCAGCACCGCGCGGTCCGCCACGTCGTCATGAATCAGGAGGAAGGTGTGGAGCAGCTCCAGCCCCGCGGCGAAGCGCCACAGCTCCGAGGGCACCACCGGCGTGCCCTTCGCCAGACAGTGCCCCGCCATCACCAGCGCCGGCCGCACCCGCTTCGCGGGCCGCAGCGCGTACAGCCGCGCCTCCTCCAGCGCCCGCGTCCACCGCGCGTCCAGGCCCGCCTCGTCCGGCAGCTCGAACAGCTCCGACAGCGACGCCTCCACCTCCGCGTGCACCAGCCCCAGCCACGCCTGCTCCAGGGGGACCTCGCCCGGCAACGGCTGCGCAGCGGGACGCGGGAGTGCCATGGGGTGATCCTCCAGATTCAGGACGGTCCTGCCCCCCAGACGTAGCGTTTGCGTCGAGGGCTTGTCAAGGCTATGTACAGGGTTTGTAAGAACCTTGTCCACCGGGGGTCACCTCATGAGGATGTGGATCACAAGCACACTGGCGGCGGCCCTGCTCACGCAGGGCGCGTTGGCTTCCAGCCCAGCAGACGGCCCGCTCGACGCCACGTTACGGAGTTCCAGCGGAGATGAGGTCCGCCTCTCTCGCTGGCGCGGAAAACCGGTAATTCTGTTTTATGAGGACAAGGACTCCACGACGCTCAACGCGGGGATGAAGGAAGAGCTCTTCGCGCGCGGCAAGGAGCGGAATCTCTTGGGCTCCGCGTGGGTGGTGGCGGTGGCGAATCTGAGGAAGTTCGACTTCTTTCCCGCTCGACAGATTGCGCTGTCCTACGTGCGGGACGAGGAGAAGAAGGTGGGCGTGCCCATCCTGGTGGATATGGACGGGACGCTGGGCGCGCCGCCCTGGGGCCTGCCAATGAAGACCTCCAACATCCTCCTCCTGGATGCCCAGGGCGCCCTGGTCTACCGGCATTCCGGGAAGATGAAACCGGAGGAGCAGGTGGCGTTCTTCTCCGCGCTCAGCCAGTTGGTGGGGGTGGACCTCAACACGCCCGCGGCCCCCAAGGCCCCGGAGGCCGCGCCATGAAGGTGGCCGTCACCGGTGCCACGGGCTTTCTCGGCACGGGGCTTGTCCAGGGTTTGTTGAGCCAGGGCCATGGCGTGCATGTACTGACGCGGGACGTGGCCCGGGCGCTGGAGAAGCTGCCTCCGGGAGTGACGGGGGCGCCCTTCGACGGGCGGACGGCGCTGGCTCCGGAGGCGCTGGCGGGCGCGGACGCGGTCATCCATCTGGCCGGCGAGCCGGTGGCGCAGCGGTGGAGCCGGGACGCGAAGCAGCGCATCCATGACAGCCGGGTGCAGGGCACTCGCACGCTGGTGGAGGCGATGAAGGCGGCGGGCACGGTGAAGCGCTTCGTGTCCACGTCGGCCATTGGCTACTACGGAGGCACGCGCGAAGCGGAGCCGCTGACGGAGCAGAGCCCGCCAGGGGACGACTTCCTGGCGCGCGTGTGTGTGGACTGGGAAGCGGAGGCGTGGGGCGCGCGCGGGGCGGGCATCGGCACGGTGGTGGTGCGGATGGGCGTGGTGCTGCACCCGGACGGCGGCGCGCTGCACAAGATGCTGCCCCCCTTTCGCATGGGCGCGGGGGGACCGGTGGGCAGCGGCCGGCAGTACGTGAGCTGGATTCACCGCGAGGACGCCCAGGCGCTGCTGCGCTTCGCGCTGGAGCACGCGACCCTGGAAGACGGCCCGGTGAACGCGACGGCCCCGGAGCCCGTGACGAACGCGGCCTTCGCCCATGCGCTGGGACATGCGCTGGGCCGCCCTTCGGTGATGCACATCCCCGCGTTCGTGGTGAAGGCGGCCATGGGGGAGATGGCGAAGGTCGTCTTGGAGGGCCAGCGGGTGCTGCCCGAGCGCGCGCGGGAGTCGGGCTTCACCTTCCGCTTCCCGGAGCTGGAGGCCGCGCTGAAACACCTGCTCGCATGAACGATTGTTCGTACCGAGGCGTCACCTGACGCCTTGCGCACATGTACCCGGTGTGTGTGTTTCAAGCATCCTCGAGCCGAAGGGGACGCGCGCGCAACTTCAGACATCGACTCCTGAGAATTCAGAAGACAACATGACTTGAGCCTTCCCACACCCCCCTTCAGGCTCGAGGAGTCGACAATGACTGTGGAACGAGTAGGCAGTGGTGGTTCGTCCGAAGCGGCACAACGCGCGGCGGAGGCAGCGGCTCGACGCGCGGCGGAAGAGGCGGCGCGCCGTGCGGCGGAAGCAGCGCGCCAGGCCGCCGAGGCCGCGCGTCAGGCCGCCGAGGCCGCGCGCCAGGCGCAGGAAGCCAAGAAGGACGAGTCGACCTTCGAGGCCGCGGGCGCGAAGAACACGCTGAACCTGGATGGAAAGGGCTCCGCGCCGGCGACCTCGCTGTTCACGGAGAACAGCCAGGACGGCAAGGTCAACTGCCTGGACAAGGCGGCGGACTTCGTCAGCAAGAGCTCGCCGGAGCTGCAGGGCCGCTCGGACCTGGTGTTCCTCAAGGACTCGCGCACGGGCGCCGAGGGCCAGGCGGGCCACGTCGTCGTGCGGCAGGGTGAGCGCGTGCTCGACCCGAGCAACGGCAAGAGCTACGAGGACATGAAGAGCTACCTCAAGGAGCAGCCGCACTACTCCGAGGCTGGCTCCATCCCGGGCACCACCGCCGCGAAGATTCTGGCCACCGAGGCCGGCTCGCCCGAGCGGGCCCAGGCACTGAGCGACGGGAAGGTGTCACCCGAGCTGCAGAAGATGATGGTCGCCGACCCGACCATTCCCTCGCAGGCCCCCGACGCCGCCAACGCTCCCAC
>NZ_JABUMQ010000337.1:0-11875 GCF_013336645.1 Myxococcus sp. CA039A
CCTGGCGCTGCTTCCTCTTCAGCCACTGCCTACCTTTGCCCTCGGGCAGGGCCTTCTCGCTCTCAGGTCTTCTGCGCACACAGAGCCGAACGAGAGGTGCCCCTGCTCCCTCTTCCCGCTCACTTCAGGCCCGCCCGCCCTCCGGCCTGATCGAGAATCACGAACTCCGGTTTAGACGACAGCGTCCCGATAACTCCCCGCCCTGAGTACGGTCCGAGGGCGAAGTCCTCACGAGTTTGTGCGCGTGCTTCGAGTGGGAACGGTTCGTGATTGACGAATCGGGCCACCGTCGTGGAGCCAGACACCGTGGGTCGTGATAGCTGCGACACATGCGAACCAACGGACGATGGCTCGAATTGACGTTGCTGACGACAGCCCTCTGCCTGGCGGCCTGTGACTCGGATGACGACAACCCGGGTCCGGATGATGCGGGCGTGAGTGACGCCGGCACGGCGGATGCGGGTGGCTCGGATGCGGGCGTCAGCGACGCGGGCCCTGACGGCGGCCCCACGGACCCCGGCTTCGAGCAAGGTGACGGCGTCTCTCGCGAGTCCACCACGGTGGGCGGAATCGCGGTGGACCGCTACACATGGACGGACTCGCAGGGCCGTCCGCGCACGGTGTCGCTGAAGCGGCAGACGTCCGCGGGCAATGGCGGCTATGCCGTCCAGTTGACCTATCAGGTGCGGGCCGGCGGAGACTGGCGCACCGTGACGGTGGATGGCACGGCCGGCGGTGAGAGTGGCTTCGGCTACTTCGTCGGGCACGAGCTGTACCGGCAGTTCGACAACGGCTCGTCCGGCACCATCGCGGGCCTGCATGGAGAGGATGACTCCCCGCTGGGGTATGGCTTCGCGGTGCAGGGCACGCACTCGGCCATCCTCCCGGGCTCCACGTTCGCGAGCCACACCTTCACCACGGCCTATCCGAAGTGGGGCACCCGGGTCGCCATGGCGGATGTGACGGCGAGCACTCCCGCGGCGTCGGCGGCCCATCAGAAGTTCATGGTGCCGCTCACCCTCCGGTGGGTCTTCCAGAAGGGCATGGACTTCCCGCGCATCGACACCCGGATGGACTTGGGCGAGGCGGTGGCGGGGCAGCTCTCGTTCGACATGCGCGGCCCCTACGGTGTCGTGGAGTTCGCGGACTCGGACACCCAGGCCGCGCTCAGCAACGTGCAGTGGGGTGACACGCGCAACCACTTCACCACGCAGGCGCCCGTGGCGAACCCGCTGACGACGCAGGCGGGCTGGACGTGGAACGAGCCCATCGGCACCACGCGCAAGTATCACAGCCTGCTCGCGCGGCACTCGAGCACGGGCGTGTTGTACGAACTGGGCCTTGTCGAGCTGAAGCTGGGGCAGGACCCGGGACTCGTCTATGGCGGCTACAGCACCAACAATGGAACGACGAAGGCGGCCACGGGACGGGCGCTGTTGAGCGGGGACTTCTCCGCGGGCGAGTGGCCCTTCCAGTCCGCGCAGTACAGCGGGCTCAACGCGAACACGGGCGTGACGGGAAAGAAGTTCGCGTGGGGCTCCAGCCCGTTCTACGGCTCGGCGCTCTCCACCGTGTACTTCAACCCCGACTTCAGCACGTCCATCAACGCCTTCCCCGTGGGCAAGACGCTGCTCTACCGGACGTGTCTGGTGCTGGGCGTCTCCCCCTTCACCGACGCGAGCAGGAAGTCACTGACGCGCGGGGTGGCGGAGAGCGCCTCTCCGAGCTGCGCGACGGCCGAGCCGCTCTGAGCCTTTCCTTCGAGGCCCCGTGACGAACGTCCGTCACGGGCCTCAGCGGGGGCGGGCAGCAGCACGTCGGCGACCTTCATGGCGAAGTTGTCGGCGTGGCCGTTGCCCCGGTTGGACAGGCACACGACGGTGAGCCCGTCGTCGGGGAAGCGCATCATGTCGCTGCTGAAGCCCCAGTCCCCACCGGCGTACCAGAGGGTGCGACGTCCGGCGTGACGTCCCCAGACGAGTCCGAAGGCATCATTGGCCTTGTGGTGCTTGAGTTCTCGCGGACGCCGCTACTCTCTCAGCCGCTTCTCCGGTGAGCCATCGCGGCAGGCGGAGGTGGTGTACGTCTCATGTCGTGAGCGGACACCCCAGGAGGCGTGTTGGCCCTGGCAGTTCTGGCTGCGCCAGCCGACCAGGACGGTGTGGCCCTGGTCCGCGAAGTATTGATAGCGCTCCTCCCTGCGGGCACTCCCCGCCGTCGGCCGCTCCTGTCTGACTTCAAGGGCTCCGGCTCCCTCCTCGATGGGGGCGCTGGTGCACGCGCTCAGCAGGAGTCCGGACACGAAAACCAGGGGCAGGGCGCGGCGCTTCCTGTCGAACGTCATCGTGCTTCTTCCTCCCGGGGGTTGAGTCCCGAGGTTCGCGTTCAGGGCGTTGATGACGGTTCCAGTGTGTTTCCCGGTGTGGCCCCTGTAGGTCGCTCGCCAGCAGGCGCTCAAAGGCGGAGCGATGGATGTTCCACTGCTGAAAGGGACTGGGCTGGCAGTCCGCCCGGAGGGTGATGCGCGCGCCGTCAGCGACAGGCTCCGGAGCACCCTCCACGCACGCGCCTGTCGCCGCGTTCTTCAATTGGACCCCTCGAAAGCCCGGCGGAGGCGCGGCCCCCTCGGCCTCGAAGGGTGTGAGGACCCACTGCTGCTCCAGCCCGCCATTGCAGCTCACAGCGGTCAGACGTCCGCCTTGCGCACTCAGGCACAACCCGCCCTCCCGGATGACCTCCCAGCGCGCGGGAGCGCCGGACACGGGCGCGAGCTCCCAGTCGAGCGCGGAGGCATGGCAGGGCGCCGGGCCCACCCCGCCGGGGTGTTGCGTGGAGGGCATCAAGCAGTACTGCTGTTTTTGATGATGAAGGACTGTCAGCGGTCCTTCGCCCGCACGCGCGGTCCGGGCCTCGGCAAGCAGCACCCCGAGGGCGATGACGCGGACAGTCAGGCGACCACGGGTTCGTGTCTCCAAGGGGCCCCTCCCCACGCGTCAGGACAGTGCCGAACGCGGACAGGGTGGGCGGGGCGAGCCGGGCAGGTCCATCCCAGAAAAGTGGGATTTTCTGGAATAAGTGGCCGATGGGTTTGATTGGCTCCAGGCATGGTGACCCGTTCGCGGATGGAGCGTGAGTTGCTGGGTGTGCTGCGGGACCTGGCGGCGGCGGAGCTGCCGTTGGGCAAGCTGTTCACCCAGCTCAACCTGTTGCTGAAGGAGCCGCTGGGCATCGATGCGAGTTGTTGGCATGGGACGGACCCCGCGTCGGGGATGGTGACGTCCACGGTGATGGAGAACCTGGACCCGCGAGGCTTCGAGCGCGCGGCCTATCTGGAGCTGTGGGCGCCGGAGCCGCTGACGTTCGCCGGCCTGCGGGCGTTGGGGAAGCGGGTGGACTCGCTGAGTCACGCGGCGAAGGGGAAGCTCGACGACAGCGCGCGCTACCGGGAGCTGATCGCCCCGTTTGGCTTTGGCGACGAGATGCGCGTCAACTTCGACCTTCCGTCGGGGTGCTGGGGCGCGGCGACGTTCCTGCGCGCGAAGGACCGGGGTGCCTACACCGAGGCAGAGGTCGGGATGATGGACCGGTTCTCCTCGCACATCGGTCAGATGTTGTGGCGGTCCTACCGGGGCACCGTGCCCCAGGGCGAAGGGCAGCCGCTCCCGGGCATCGCGGTGCTGGGGCCGCGAGGGCAATTGATGTCCGCGGACCCTCGGGCCGAGGCCGTGCTGGCGGAGCTCGCCGAGACGTCACCCTCGTCCACGGGCGTGCCGTCCGGACTCATCACCGTCGCCGAACATGCGCGAGGGCTGGGCGCCGCGGGGCGCAGGGACGTGCCGTCGCGCTCCCGGGTGCGCACGAGCACGGGGCAGTGGCTCACGCTGCATGCCTCGTTGCTGGAGGGACGCCCCGATGGTCAGGTCGCCATCGTGGTGACGCCCGCCACGCCGGCGGAGGTGCTGCCCATGGCGTTGATGAGCCTGGGGCTCACCGCCCGTGAGCAGGACGTCGCCATCCTCGTTGCCCGAGGGAACAACACCAGCACCATCGCTCAGAGTCTGTTCATCACCCCCGCGACGGTGCAGGACCACCTGAAGTCCATCTTCACCAAGGCGGGGGTGCGCAGCCGTCGTGAGTTCATCGCCCGGCTCGTGGGCACCTCTGCGGGCCAGGCTCCGGCGGGTGTCACGGCGCGAGGAGCATGAAACGCGCCGTGTCCCGTGTGGCTTCCGTGTGAGGATTTCGAGCCCGCCTCCGCCACGGAGCAGCCGCTATGTCTCGGATTGGCCGCGCCGCAGGCCCAGGGCCTTCATTTTTTTATAGAAGTGGCCCCGCTCGAGGTCCAGCAGCCGGGCCGCCTCCGTCACGTTGTCGTGCGTATGCGCGAGCACGTACAGGATGATCTCCCGCTCGGCGTCCTCCACCTGCTCGCGGAAGGTCTTGTCCGCGCGCGGATGGAAGCCCGCCTGCACCGGGGCCGACAGCGGGGGAGGGGGCGCCACCAGGGCCGGAGCCGGAGTGCTGGCCGCCGCCACCACGGCAGAGTCCAGGGTGGGAGGCGGCGGAGTCATCGCCATTGACGTCTCCACCACTGGAGGAGGCACGCCACCGCGCCCCCGAGGCAACAGCTCCAGCGCGTCCGTCCGCGTGACGATGGGGCCCTCGCAGAGGATGGCCAGGCGTTCGACCAGGTTGCGCAGCTCGCGCACGTTGCCCGGGTAGTCATAGGCGCTCATCACCGACAGCGCATCCGGCGACAGCGTCAGCGGGCGGCGCCCGTTCTTCGCGCAGGCCTCGCGCAGGAAGGTCCCGATGAGGTCCGGCAGGTCCTCGCGCCGCTCGCGCAGGGGCGGCGAGTGAATCTGTACGACGTTGATGCGGTAATACAAATCCTCGCGGAAGCGCCCGGCGGAGATCTCCTTCTCCAGATTCTTGTTCGTGGCCGCGATGACCCGCACGTCCACCTTGAGCGTCTCCGCGCCGCCCACCCGCTCCAGCTCGCCTTCCTGCAACACGCGCAGGAGCTTGGCCTGCATGGCCGGCGGCATGTCCCCAATCTCATCGAGGAACAGCGTGCCTTCGTGCGCCAGCTCGAACTTTCCGCGCCGCACGCTCACCGCGCCGGTGAAGGCGCCCTTCTCGTGGCCGAATAGTTCGCTTTCAATCAACTCGTGCGGCACCGCCGCGCAGTTGAGCTTCACGAAGGGGTTGGCCTTGCGCCGGGAGTGCTGGTGCAGCGCGCGGGCGATGAGCTCCTTGCCCGTGCCGTTCTCACCGGTAATCAACACCCGCCCCTCCGAGGGCGCCGTGCGTTGGATGAGCGAGAAGATGCGCTGCATGGCCGGGCCGCTGCCCACCATGTCGTAGCGGCCCAACTGCTCGCGCAGCTCCCGCAGTTCCTCCATCGCCGCCTGGTGCTTGAGCACGTTGCGCAGCGCGACGAGCAACCGCTCCCGGGCGATGGGCTTCTCCAGGAAGTCGCGCGCCCCCAGCTGCGTCGCCTTCACCGCCGTGTCGATGGTGCCGTGTCCCGACATCATGATGACGGGCAGCTCCGGCTTGAGCTCCGTGAGCCGGGCCAGCGCCGTCAACCCATCCATGTCCGGCATCTTCACGTCCATCAACACCGCGTCCACCGGACGCGCGCTCACCACGTCGAGCGCCACCTGACCGCTGGCAGCCAGATGTGTCTGATACCCCGCCAGCTGCAACGACTGGCTCAGTGTCAGCAGAATGTTCTTCTCGTCATCGACGATGAGGACGGATGCGGGCATGTGGGGCGCTCCCGGCCTGGGGCCACGTCACGCGGCCACTCACGGGCAAGGGTCACAATCTCATGGAAATTATTTGGACATTCAAGGGTTTCGGCGCGCCGAGGCGTGTCTCGAAAGGGACAAATGCTTTGACTCACCCTGGCGACTGCGACTACACGCGACCCGAATACCCGCCCCCTGCGGGTGCTTATTTCGTCTTCAAGATTTTCGGGAGGAATGATGCGTCGGATTTCTCTTTGGGCGGGCCTCGGCCTCGCCATGGCCGTGCTGACCGGCTGCCCCCCCAGCTACCCCAACTGCAACGATGACTCGACCTGCTCCGAGAAGGGCGAGGTCTGTGTCCAGGGCCAGTGCCAGGAGTGCGCCACCGACGCGAACTGCAAGGAGGGCTTCACGTGCCAGGGCAACAAGTGCGCGCCCAAGCCCCCCGAGTGCACGGTGGACAACCAGTGCGGTGATGGCCGCATCTGCGAGGCCGGCAAGTGCGCCGAGGCCCAGTGCAAGGACGACTCCAGCTGCCCCTCCGGCGGCAAGTGCCAGGCGGGCCGTTGCCAGGCCCCCACGGACACCTGCGCGTCCAACTCCGACTGCGGTGAGGGTCAGGAGTGCAGCGCCGGCCGTTGCGTGACGGCCTCCGCGGACAAGTGCGACTGGAGCCCGGTGCGCTTCGGCTTCAACGAGTCCTCGCTGACCTCCGAGGCCCAGCAGCGCCTGTCCGACCTGGCCACGTGCCTGAAGACGGGCCAGCAGGGCAAGCTGACCCTCGCGGGCCACGCCGACGAGCGCGGCACCGAGGAGTTCAACCTCCAGCTGTCCAACCGCCGTGCGCAGGCCGTCAAGCGCTACCTGACGGACCTGGGCGTGAAGTCCAACGCGGTGACGACGGTGGGTTACGGTGAGACCCGGCCGGCGAACAACACCTCGTCCGAGGACGCCTGGTCCGAGAACCGCCGCGTCGAGTTCCAGCGCTAGTTGAGGCTGGGGTAGGCTGTGCGCCACATGGCCGTCCACGAGCCGGAAGCGCGGCAGTCCTATCTCGTTTTTGCCTGCGGTAGCAGCTGGTACGCGGTGCCCGCGGAGAGCGCGGCGGAGGTCGTTACCTTCCCCGAGCTCACGCGGGTACCGGGCTCCCCTGCCCATCTGCTGGGCGTGTTCGCCCACCGAGGAGAGGTCATCCCGGTGGTGGACATGGGCCTGCTGGTGGCGGGGGTGAGCCAATCCTCGCGGCGGGCCGTGCTGGTGCGGCTGCCGCGCGGCACCCTGGGCCTCACGGCGAGCACGGTTGCGGGGGTCTCCCCGGTGACGGGCGCGCTGGAGCCGCTGGGCTCCACTGGCGTCCAGGTCCACCTGAAGGGCCCCGCCAAGAGTGGTCCCCGGGATGTGGCCGTCATCGACCCCGAAGGGCTCTTCGACCATCTCAGCCAGGGGGCTTGACCCATGGCTCCAGCCAGTCCCGTCCGGGGCATGCTGTTCTGCCATGCGGGCCCGCATCGGCTCGCCTTCGCCGCGCATGAGGTGCTGTCCATCACCTCGCCGGGCGAGGAGGCGGATGCGGCCTCCGCCGGGCTGGCCTTCCACGCGCCGGCGGGTGCAACCCGGGTGTTGGTGGCGATTTCGGGCGGCGCGGTAGGGGTGGACACGCTCGAAATCGACGCGGAGTCGCATCCGGTGCTGCCCGCGCCCTGTGTGACGGTGCATGCCTCGGGCGGCAGTCTGCGGGGCTTCGTGCTGGCGCGTGGGGTGTTGTGGCCGTTGTTGGGGCTGGCGGACTTCGAGCGCTTCCTGCGGGGCGTGGCCCGGGGGGCGGCATGACGGCGCCCACGGACTTACGGGGCCTGGCCCGGTGGCTGGCGCGTCCGGTGGCGCCGGCCAGCACCCTGGGCATCTCCCTGGCGCTGCTGCACGGCCTGCTCACGGATGCGCTTCCCGTCGCTTCCTGGATGCGCTTCCTGGTGCTCGTCGTCGTCGTCACCGCGCTGTCGCTGTGGCTCATCCAGCAGCACGCGAGGCGCTCGCTGCGGGTGCTGTATGCCGTGGGGGCCGGGCAACTGCAGGCCACGCCGGAGCATCTGAAGTCGGCGCTGTTGGAGGCCCGGGGTTTTCCCGAGCGGTGCTTCTCCTTCGCCCTCCAGAGCTGGCTCGTGGGCGCCGTCGTCGTGGCCTTCGTCTTCATTCCCTGGGCGGATGCGCCGCTGTCGCTGGGGCCGCGCATCCTGCTCGTCGGTGCGTCGCTGGGCTCGCTGACGGCGCTGCTCATCTACCTGCTGGTGGTGCGTCGCTGCCGGGAGGCGGTGGAGCTCATCGCGGCCCGTGGCCTGTCCCCGCTGGAGGTGGTGGCCACGGCGCCGCCCCGGCGGTTGCACATCCGCCGCCGCATGGTGCTCTTCACCGCCATCGCGGTGCTCACGCCGTCGCTGTTCATCCTCGACGCCACCGTCACCCGCACCCTGCGCGCCATGGATGACGTGGTGCTGGCCCGCTCGCCGCTGGAGCAGGACGCGGCGCTGCGGCGGGCGGATGACGGGCGGGGGCTGGCGGTAGCGGGGCTCGTCGCCATCCTCGTGCTGCTGACGGCGCACCTGGGCGGCACGGTCATCGCGGCGCCCCTGCGCGCCATCACCGAGGACGCCACCCGTATCGCCCAGGGCGACCTGCGCCCCCCTCGGGTCATCGCCGCCGAGGACGAGGTGTGGGCCACGTCCGCCGCCTTCGCGCAGATGCAGGCGCAGCTCGGGCAGGCGCTCACCCAGCTTCGGCGCGCGGGCCTCCAGATTTCCACCACGACGGAGCAGCTCGTCGCCACGTCCGGAGAGCAGGAGTCGGGCGCGGACGAGCAGGCCAGCTCGCTCAACGTGACGAGCGCGACGACGGAGGAGCTGGCGCGCTCGGCGCAGCAGATCGCCGGCAACGCGGAGTCGGTGTCCACCATCGCCGAGTCCACGTTCGCCGCCGCGCAGACGGGCCAGCGGGGCGCCGCCGCCTTCCTGGGCGCCATGCAGCGCATGAAGCAGGACAACCAGGCCATCGCCGACGCCGTGGTGCGGCTCAACAAGCGCGTGCAGCAGATTGGCAAGGTGGTGGAGTTCATCAACGAGATCGCCGACAAGTCGGACCTGCTGGCGCTCAACGCGGAGCTGGAGGGCACCAAGGCGGGCGAGGTGGGGAGGGGCTTCTCGCTGGTGGCCGCGGAGATGCGGCGGCTGGCGGAGAACGTCATCCGGTCCACCAAGGCGATTGAGCAGCTCATCGCGGAGATTCGCGACGCGACCCATGCGGCGGTGATGGCCACCGAGGCGGGGCTGAAGGCGATGGATGCGGGCACGGTGCTGGCGGCCGAGGTGGACGAGAGCCTGAGCCTCATCCTGGAGCTGGCGCGGCAGACGTCCCATGCGGTGCGCAGCATCTCCCTGGCCACGCAGCAGCAGCAGACGGGCACCGACCAGCTCGCCGCCGCCATGGGGGACATCCTGCGCGTCACCGAGCAGAACTCGGCGGCCACCAAGCAGATGGCGGTGGCCAACGCGGACCTGTCCACCCTGTCGAGGGACCTCAAGCGCGTGGTGGAGCGCTTCCACGTCGTGGCCGGGGAGGACGCATGAGCGCGCGCGGTGGCTCCCGGCGGGCCTCGTTCAGCCGACACCTGATGATTCCGGTGCCGCTGGCCAACCTCATGGGCGCGGCGCTCGGGCTGCACTACGCCCGGCTCACGCTCTCCGATGCGCTGGCGGAGGAGGGCCGGCTGTCGTGGCTGCTCCAACTGGGCGGATTGCTGTGTGGGCTGGCGATGGCGGTGGGCGCGGCGGCGGCGCTGGGCCGGCTGCGCACCCTGCGCGGGCTGGAGCGCGGGGATGTCCCCGTGACGCCGGAGTCCCTGAAGGCGGCGGTGCTGGAGGTGACGCGCGCGCCGGACGAGGCCTTCCTGGGCTCGCTGGGGCTGTGGCTGCTCACCACCGTGGGCCTGGGGGCCTCGCTGTGGGGGCTGGCGGGCGCGGACATGGACATGTCCCGACGTATCGCGGGGCTGGGGCTATTGTTCGGCCCGCTGACGGCGCTGCTCGTCCACTGCCTGGTCATCCTGCGCTCGCGCAAGGTGGTGCTGTGGCTGGCGGAGCTGGGCATGACGCACTCGCAGCTCATCGCGGCCATGCCCCGGCGGGCGGAGATTCGCGCGCGACTGGTGGCCTTCGCCTTCATCTCCGTGGTGACTCCGGCGGTGTTGTCGGTGCAGCTCTCCTCGGCGCTGGGGGAGCGGGCCCTGGCCCAGTTGGTGGCGTATGGCGAGCCCACGGCGGCGCTGGCCTCGGCGCTGCGTCTGGAGGCACTGGCCTCGGGAGGGCCGCTGGTGCTGCTCGTCTTCGGACTGGCGCTCACCACGGCGTACCTGGGAGGCACGCTGCTGGGGCGGCCTTTGCGAGAGCTGTCGAGCGAGGCGCGGCGCATCGCCGAGGGTGACCTGGCGAGCCCGCGCGTGGTGCCGGCGGAGGATGAAATCTGGGACGTGTCCGCCGCCTTCACGACCATGCGCGCGCACCTGGCGGACGTGATGTCGCAGTTGCAGCGGGCCGGGGCGCAGATTTCCGCCACCACCGAGGAGATTCTCACCACCTCCGGGCGCTACGAGATGGGGGCCGCGGAGCAGGCCAGCTCCCTGGACCAGACGAGCGCGACGACGGAGGAGCTGGCGCGCTCGGCGCGGCAAATCGCCGAGAACGCGGGCTCGGTGGCGCAGATTGCCCAGCGCACGCTGGGGGCGGCGCAGCAGGGGCAGCGCAGCGCGGAGTCGTTCCTGGGGTCGATGGAGCGGATGCGCCAGGACAACGGCGCCATCGCCTCCGCGGTGGTGCGGCTCAACAAGCGCGTCCAGCAGATTGGCAAGATTGTCGAGTTCATCAACGGCGTGGCCGACAAGTCGGACCTGCTGGCGCTGAACGCGGAGCTGGAGGGCACCAAGTCGGCGGAGGTGGGCCGGGGCTTCTCGCTGGTGGCCGCGGAGATGCGGCGGCTGGCGGAGAACGTGCTGGAGTCGACCAAGGAAATCGAGGGGCTCATCGAGGAGGTCCGCGAGGCCTCGGCCGCGGCGGTGTCCGCCACGGAAGGCGGCGTGCGCGCGGTGGAGACGGGGACGACGCTGGCGCAGCAGGTGTCGGAGTCGCTGCGGCAAATCACGAAGCTCGCGGGGAAGACGTCGGACGCGGTGCGCAGCATCTCCCTGGCCACGCAGCAGCAGCAGACGGGCACCGACCAGCTCGCGGAGACGATGGCGGACATCCTGCGCATCACCCAGCAGAGCCTCAATGCCACCAAGCAGGTGAGCAGCGCGAACACGGACCTGCTCGTGCTGGCGCGTGACTTGCGGGAAGTGGTGGAGCGGTTCCAGATTGGGCAGGAGACGCTGCGGGAGGAGGGCGGGTGAACCCGAGCGAGCGCCTCCTCAGGCAGTTCCGGGACCTGGTGACGGTGCGCCTGGAGCGCATCAACCGGGCGCTCATGGAGCTGGAGGCGGGGGCGAGCGTGGAGGCGGGACGGGGCGCGCTGCGCGAGCTGCACGGGCTCAAGGGCGAGGCCCGGATGATGGGCTTCGACGACATCAACGTGCTGGTGCACGAGATGGAGGAGCTGGTCCGCTGCACGGAGCCTCGGCGGTATGCGTTGTCGGCCGACTCCACGGACGCGTTGCTCAGCGCCGCGGACGTGGTGCTGGTGCTATCGGGTGCCCAGCCCTCGGCCGAGGCGTCGCCCGAGGTAGGGCGGCTCGTGGTCTGGCTCCAGACGTGTACTCGCGCGGAGGCGGATGGGCTGCCGGGCGTGGGCAGCCCGACGGAGGCCGCCAGGCAGGAGTCCCCGGTGTCCCGTCGAGTCGACGCGGGCGAGTCGCTGGCCGCGTTGGCTCGAGCCGCCGCCGTGGCTTCCGAGTCGAACTCCGCGGGTTCATTTCTGGGGGGCGCGGAGGGCAAGGGCGTCGCGACTCCTGGGGCACCTCGCGACACATCGTCTCCGAGCACTGGGATGGGGCGTGTCGGAGGAGCGCCCTTCGATGGGACTCCTCGAAGCGAGTCGATGGGCACTGGGGTGGGAAGGGCCGGCGGCGGTGCCTTCGCTTC
>NZ_JABUMQ010000338.1:0-11796 GCF_013336645.1 Myxococcus sp. CA039A
TCCCCGGGCTCCTGCACCGGAGGGCCGTCCCCTCCCAGGCGCCAGGCGGCGATGACGAACGTCGACAGGCCGACGAGGGCCAGCACTCCGGCGATGGCGACCAGTCGACCGCGACGGTGCTGCGTATCGCGGATGCTCCGCTCGTCGGTGTTCATCCGCGGGGAGGGCTGCGCGGGAAGCGCGGGCGCGGAGGGCGGTGGCATCGCGATGTCGTCGCGCCGGCCCGGGTGCGCCACCGCGGGGAACGGGTCCGGCAGCGTGCGAGGCCCTTTCTCCACGGGCGGCGGCGCGCGCTTGGCCCGAGCCGCGGCGCGACGACCGACGACGGAGAACTCCTCGTCATCGTCGGGAGGCGGGCTCGGCGAGGAGAAGTCCTCGAAGACGCGCATGCGCGGATTGCGAACCTGTGCGCGCGCGGCCCCCTGGTCGGCTCCCCCACCCTTCGCCCCCAGTTGCCGACGCGGCTTGGGCGGCGCGGCGCCCGGAGGAGCATCCCAGCCCTGCTCGATACCGGGGGCCTGCGTCCCCTCCGTCCAGTCCCCGTCGGGCAGGCGCGACTCGGGCTCCGGAGCGCTCGGGGCGGGCGCGGCGGCGATGTCCGGCTCGTAGTCCTCGGGACGGTATTCCTCGAAGCCGGGCACGGACTCCAGGGTCTCCGCGCGGGCCTCCGTCTCCGAGAGCGCGCGGGTGTAGGGGGCGCGCTGGACGATGGAGGCTTCGGGCTCCTCGGCGCCCAGGTCGTCCATCTCCGCGCCGGAGATGGGCTCCAGGGAGAAGGGCTCCTTGAACGGCGGGGCCGTGAGGCTCGCGATGCTGACCTCGTTGGGGAACAGCTCGGTGACGAAGCGGCGCACGTCGTCCGCGCCCGGCATGCCTCCGCTGGCCGACAGGAAGTTGCGCAGCGCGTTCGAAAACTCCGCGCACGAGCGGAAGCGCCGCGCGGCGGTGGGCTCCAGCGCGCGAAGCACGAGCGGATCCAACCGCGCGTTGATGCGGCGATCCAACCGGCTGGGCGGAGGCAGCCCCTCGCTGCGGCGCGTGGAGACACCGCCGCTGCCGGGAATCACCGGCTCGCGCTGCGTCAGCAGCTCGTAGGCGATGGCGCCCAGCGAGTACACGTCGGACGCCTCCGTGGCGGCCTCTCCCCGGGTGACTTCGGGCGCGCGGTAGGTGCCGCGGCCCCGCCCCGCGAAGGACTTGCGCAGCTGGGGCACGGCCAGGAGCGCGCGCATCGCGCCGAAGTCGCAGACCGCGGGCGTGCCAGCCCGGCCCAGCACCACGTTGCCGGGCGTGAGCGCTCCGTGGATGACGCCCGCGTCGTGCGCGTGCTGCACGGCGTCCAGCAACTGGATGACGATGTAGAGCGCCACCGCCGAGGGGAGGAGGACCTCCTTGGTGTGCAGGCGCTGGAGGGCGGTCCCCAACAGGGCGCCATCCACGTCCTGGCGGACCACGGCGAGCCGCTGACGCACGACGCCCATGTCCACGACATGGAGGATGCCCGGGTGGCGCACGGACTGGAGCAGCCGCGTCGTCTCCGCCAGGTCCAGCGCGTAGGCGGGGTCCGACGTCTTGGGGTGGAAGAGCTTCACCACCACCTCGCCCGACGGAGCCTGGACGGCCTCGTATAGCTCCGCCAGCTCTCCGGACTCGATTCGACCCGTCAGACGATACGTGGCGCTCATCGCTTCTTTCGCGCCGGGCGACGGCGAGTCACTGCGGAAAAGACGAAGCCACACCAGACGCACGACTCGCCGCGTCGGCCTGGGGGGAGCTCCAAGGTACAGCCGGGGCAGCGCGGGCGCGCTCGCCGGGACTCCGGTTTCGAGGGCTCGGCCGCTCGCCCGGAGGTGCTCCGAGGGGTGGCGACGGGCCGAGGCGATGCCGCGCGCAGCCGGGCCTCCAGACGGCGCACCCGGTCCTCGAGCGCGGCGACCCGGGTGGACAGGCGCGCATGGAGTTCCTCGGCGGTCTCCGAGGGCTGACGTCGGACAGGCGAACGCATCGCGGCCTTTGAGCGTGCCACGCCCGTCCAGTGCCCTCAAGGACCGAGCCGCGAACCAGCACGCGTGTTATGTGTGGACGTCCCGTGGCTCCAACCCTGTCCCCCTTCCGTCCCATCCCGGGCGGGCCCTCCCCGGACCCGCTTCACGGGAGCTTCCGTTCACCTCTCAACCGCGCGCGCTCGGAGGCGGCGGCTCAGCACGCCCAGCAGCTCCTCGAGGATGAGACGCTGGCGCGGCTGCTCTCCACTCCGCGAGCCCCCCGGGACACCGTTCCAAGGGCGCGGGAGGTCTTCGTCAACCGCAACCTGCGCATGTCTGGCCTGGAGCTCATCGGCTTCGACATGGACTACACGCTGGCCATCTACCACATGCGCCGGCTGGAGCAGCTGTCGTTCGACATGACGCTGGCCAAGCTCATCAGCGAGTACCACTACCCTCCGCTGGTGGGGCACCTGCTCTACGACCACCACTTCGTGATGCGTGGGCTCGCGGTGGATCGCCTGAACGGGAACATCCTCAAGATGGACCGGTTCGGCCACGTGGGCCGCGCGTACCACGGGCTGCGTCCGCTGAAGCCGGAGGTGTCGCGAGAGCTGTACCGCAACAAGCGCGTGCGGCTGCGCAACCCCCAGTTCGCCTGGAACGACACGCTGTTCGCGCTGCCGGAGACGTGCCTGTTCGCGGGCATCATCGAACTGCTGGAGTCGCTGGGCCAGAGCGTGGACTACGGCAAGCTCTACGACGACATCCGCGAGGCCATCGACGCGGTGCACCGGGACAACTCGCTCAAGCGCGAGGTTCGCAAGGACCTGGGCCGGTACGTGTTCCTGGACCCGGAGCTGGGGCCCGCGTTGCACAAGCTGCGCTCGGGCGGCAAGCGGCTGTTCCTCCTGACGAACTCCGCGTGGGACTACACGGACGCGGTGATGAAGTACCTGCTGGACGGGCAGCTGCCGGAGTACCCGAGCTGGCGGAACTACTTCGACGTGGTCGTGACGGCCGCGGGCAAGCCGGGCTTCTTCACGGACGCGCGGCCGTTCCTGGAGCTGGACACGTCGACGGAGGAAGGCCGCCCCGTGGGCGAGGCCACGTCGTTGGACCGGGGGAAGGCGTACTCGGGCGGCAACCTGGCGCGCTTCGAGGAGCTCACGGGCTACCGGGGTGAGAACATCCTGTACGTCGGCGACCACATCTACGGCGACATCCTGAAGTCGAAGAAGTCGTCGCTGTGGCGCACGTGCATGGTGGTGCAGGAGATCGAGGATGAGATCACCTACACCGCCACGCGGCGCGAGGAGATTGGCACCCTCACCCAGATGGAGATCCTCCGCGAGCGCCTGGATGACGAGGTCAACCACCACAAGACGCTGCTGAACCTGCTGGAGCGGCGGCTGGAGCGCGAGCCGCTGACGCCCTCCGAGCGCGAGTCCGTGGAGGAGCAGCGCCGTCAGCTGAAGTCGGAGCTGGACAAGATGCGTCGCGCGCTGAAGGACGCGACGGGCATCGCGGACACGCTGGAGGAAGACGTCGAGGAGGGCTTCAACCCGTACTGGGGCCTGCTGTTCAAGGAGGGCAACGAGAACAGCCGCTTCGGCTACCAGGTGGAGCAGTACGCGTGCCTCTACACGAGCCGCGTCTCCAACTTCCTGCACCACTCGCCCATGCAGTACTACCGCTCACCGCGAGATCAGATGCCGCATGAGCAGGCCGGCGCGCTGTCCGCGCGACTGTCCCCCATGGGTGGCGAGGGTCCGCCCAAGGGTGCCGGGAAGGACTGACGGCGCCCTCCCCTTCCTTGGTCCGCGCCAGGGAAGGGCCACTCGCGTGGCGCTGACTCCTGATTCCGCCCGCGTGCCCCGGTGTCATCCACCCGGGACAAGCACCCGGGTGGACAGGGGCACGGCGTCCAGGCGGGGACGTTGAAGCTCCAGCGCGCCGATGAGCTCGGGAGCGCGACGCGACGTCACTCGCGACAGAGTCATCGAGAGCTTCTGTGCGGAGGGCGGCACCTCCCCCACGGTCGACGTCATCGCCCGGTACTCACGCGCCTCGACCAGCTCGGGCCAGGTGTCCTCACCCAGGTAGAAGTCGGTCCGGGCGTTCAGGGAGACCTGCACGGAGGCCGCGAGGGGATGCAGTCCGTCCGGCCTGGAGAGTCGGAGGTAGTGCTCCTTCGTCCGTTGGTACTTGCGATACGGGTGTTCACTGGGGTGGTGCTGATAGCGGGCCGCATACACCCCGGTGACATCCAGCTCCTGCGTCCGCCAGGTCTCTCCCTGGACCTCTGGCCTCACGAACTGTGAGGCCGCGACAATCGACCGCAGGATGTCCCGCTTCCAGGGCTCCAACCCGGGCTCGAAGTACGTCACGAGCGCCGCGCCTCGCGCATCGAGCAGCACGTAGACGGTGGCCTGAAGTTGCGTGATGGAGGACTCGGATTGCAGACCCGAGCCACGACTCGACTCGAAGTACGCCTGCGCGCGGACCGAGGCCCGCAGGTCGACTTCCCCTTCCCGAAGGCCCACCACCGCGACGCGCAGCTCACCCTGCAGGGAGCTGATCCGAGCCGGTCGCGCGATATCCTCCCCCGGACCGCGGGCCCCTCGCTCGTCGTAATAGAAGAGGTTGTAGGTACGCTCGATGCCGGGCATCCAGGCACGTGCGTTCGTCACGGCGGCCAAGGCCCTGGGCTCCGGTGACTGCGGGCCAGGCGCGGCGATGGCCAGGAGGCTCATTGCGAACAGCCAGCGATGACGCATCACTGAGGAGTCCGGGGGAAAGAAGGGGCTCCCTGCAGACGCCCCTGTCCCGCCGACGGTTCCAACCCATCCCAGTCACCGCGATGTGCACCGTCGCGATTCACGAGGACGACTTCGCCGGGGCATGGGCGGCCACGCGCCCCCAGGCGACGTCTGAGAAGCGGGAGAGCGGCTCCGGTGTGAGCCCGAGCTTTCGCAGGTCATCCGTGTAGCGCGCGCCCTTCACCACCACCCACCGGCGTGCCACGCGCCTGGCTTCTTCGAGTGTCTCCGCCGTGAGGGGCGCATGCTCCGCGAAGCGGCGCAGCACCTCGAAGGCGGGCTGTGCCTTCTTCGGCTTCGCGAACATCGGGTCGAAGAACACCACGTCGAAAGACGCGGACGGCAGCGTCCTGAGGTACTCGCGCGCGTCCGCATGGACCACCTCGACGGCGCACGCGTCGGCCCCCCGCTCGTAGCGACGCAGCCCCTCCCCCGCCACCGCGCACAGCGCGAGGCTCTTCTCCAGTCCGACGACGCGTCCGAAGGGGCCCACCGCCAGCGAGGCCACCAGCGCGTCCTGCGCAAGGCCCAGCGTGCAATCCAGCACCGAGTCTCCAGCCCCGAGCTCCGCCACCCGGACGAACGTGTCGGGCTCCCCCGCGCGCAGGCGCATGAGGCGCAGGTGCGCCATGCCCGCATGGAACCCGAAGGAACCCTCCGGCTCCCACAGCGTCACCCCGTCCCCGCCCACCACCAGCAACGCCTCCACCTTCGTCCCAAGCCAGGGGGCGATGCCCTCCTTCGCACGACGCGGAAGGAACGGCAGGCCCCACCGCGCCGCGACGGCTCTCGCCTCCTGGAGCTGCGCGGCATCCACCTTGGTGCTGGTCGTCACCGCCAGGGGTACGGGGGGCATGAGCGGCGCGCATCCTGCCCCAGTCGCCCCTCAACGCAACGCATCAGGACGCAAGTCCGAGCTGTCGGGGATGTCCGGAAAATAACCCTAGTAGATAAATTTTCCGAACATCATAGGAATTCTTGGCTTCTCGGCCTAACACTCCACTTCCTTCGGATGGTGGAGAAAGCCGAAGCCACCATGCGGAGGATCCCCCTGGAGAACACGCATGAGTAAGAGAGCAACAGGAGTGGCCGTGGCATTGTTGATGGCGGCATGCGCGGCCAGTTCCGCGAGCGCCGCCACCTCTGGCGCTCAGCCGTCTGGCTCGTCCGCCATCTTCTTCATCGACACCACGTCGTGGGCAGACATCCACTACAAGGTGAACAACGGTTTGCAGCTCAACGTGAGGATGGCCGTCACCAACGGCCGCAACGAGTTCACGGTGAGCGGTCTCAACACCGGTGACTTCGTCGACTACTCGTTCACGTATTGGGACGTGGCCTGTAACTGCGCCTTTGACACGGCGTGGGCACGCTACACGCACTCGGGCACGTCGCAACCGGATGCGGGCACCGGGACTCCGGATGCCGGTACGGGCACCCCCGACGCCGGGCCCCCGCCCGACGTGGGGAACATCATTCCCCTCTTCAACAGCGGTACCGCGCTGGAACCCGCGACGACACAGGACACGTCGACCGCGCTCATCACCCGCGTGGGAGACCGCGTCCGCGACAGGCACGCGCGCGAGTCTCAGTACCAGGCCTATGACCACTACCTGGCGCGCTACTTCGAGAACCGCACCTTCTGGCTCGAAATCATCGACGAGGTGGCCAAGGGCGGCAGTCAAATCAAGGTGAACCTGCACACGGTATATCCGCACGACGGCACGAACTTCCGCGCCTTCTTCCGCGGCCTCAACACCGTGGCGGAGTACTTCCACAACGGCACCTTCGAGCGGGTGAACGACTTCCTCTACACCGCGAGCGTGAACTTCAACGCCAAGGAGGGCCGGGCCATCCGCGTGGGAGACCGCATGGAAATCGAGGCCGGCGTCTTCCTTCGGCAACCGGTGGAAGGTCGGTTCAACTACTACGGCCGCGCCCTGCTCTACCTCGTGGGCAGCGCGGGAA
Organism: Myxococcus sp. CA039A; assembly: GCF_013336645.1. NCBI lineage: Bacteria > Pseudomonadati > Myxococcota > Myxococcia > Myxococcales > Myxococcaceae > Myxococcus > Myxococcus sp. CA039A. The sequence continues at coordinate 6,776 of NZ_JABUMQ010000338.1, forward strand.
TCGTCCCGTTCGAGGGCCAGGGCGCCATCCTCGACTCCTTCGCCCTCCCCGCGGCGGGCTGGTCAGGGGGACGCACGACGCTGAACTACCCCTACTCCAACGAGCCGAGGAACCGGTTCCTGCAGATGGCGCTGAACATGGCGCCGGTGAACGCGCAGCCCTTCGTCGAGGGCCGCCGCCTGCACCACACCGACTTCAGCGACGGCAGCCACTCGGAGCCAGGCAACCCCGTCATGTCGTCGCAGGTGAACAAGCTGGGGCCCCACTACATCTCCCGCTCGTGCATCTCCTGCCACGTGCAGAACGGCCGAGGCCTCCCGCCCGCGGTCAACACCACCCTGGGCAACTACGTCGTCAAGGTGGGCCGGGTGAATGGCTCCACGGTGACGGCGGACCCGTTCCTGGGCTTCCGCCTCCAGCCGCGCAGCACCAGCGGCACGCCCGAGGCGGACGTGCGCATCGCCAGTTGGACGACGAGCACCGGTCAGTTCGCGGACGGCTCGGGCTACGAGCTGCGCAGGCCCAACTACAGCTTCCTCAACGTCATCCCCACGAACCACTCGGCGCGAATCACGCCGCAGCTCGTGGGGTTGGGCTTGTTGGAGGCCGTTCCGGAGACGGCCGTCGCGGGGCTCGCCGACCCGAATGACAGCAACGGGGACGGCATCTCCGGCCGCATGCAGGCCGTCGTCGACCCGGAGACGGGCCAGACGCGGCTGGGCCGCTTCGGGTGGAAGGCCGGCATCGCCCGGCTGAAGCACCAGGTGGCCGAGGCCCTCAACCGGGATATCGGCGTCACCAACGCCGTATTCCCCACGGGTGACTGCGGTCCGTCGCAGCAGGGGTGCGCGGGCGCAAGCCAGGAGCTGAACAACGCGGACCTGGACAAGATGGTGCGCTACGTGGCGCTGCTCGGCGTGCCCGCGCGGCGCGACTTGCGCGACGCCACGGCGCTGCGTGGAGAGACGCTGTTCTCGAACGCGGGCTGCGCGAAGTGCCACGCGGCTTCGCTCACCACCAGCGCCTGGCACCCGAACGCGGAGCTGCGCGGACAGACCATCCGCCCGTACACCGACCTGCTCCTGCACGACATGGGCACGGGCCTGGCCGACAACCTGCCCGAAGGAATCGCCTCCGGCTCCGAGTGGCGCACGCCCCCCTTGTGGGGCATCGGCCTGACGGCGGGCGTCAGCGGCGGCGAGGCGTACCTGCATGACGGTCGCGCGCGCAGCCTCACCGAGGCCATCCTCTGGCACGGAGGCGAGGGCAACGCCTCGAAGAACGCCTTCGTCGCGATGAACGCCTCGGACCGCGCCGCGCTGGTGAGGTTCCTCCAGTCGCTGTAGGCCGTCGGACCCGTCGGGTTCCACTCGGCTCGGGGAGTCCCGAAGACAGGGGCTCTCCGAGCCGGGAGACTACGAGGCCTCCACGGCCTGGAGCTTCCGGCCACCCTGCATCTGCGCCACGGTGACGGACTGGTTCCGGCCGTTGCGCTTGGAGTGGTAGAGGCACTGGTCCGCCAGGTCGATGAGCTGCTGCTTCTCCATCCCGTGGTCGGGGAAGGTGGCGATGCCCAGCGACATGGTGATGCGCAGCGGCCCCATCTCCGTCTGGAAGACCTCCGCCTTCACCGCCTCGCGAATCCGCTCGGAGATGGTGAACGCACCCTTCGCGTCCGTCTCCGGCATGATGATGACGAACTCCTCGCCGCCGTAGCGCGCCACCACGTCCGTGTCTCGCGCCATGGACTTGATGATGCGAGCCACGCCCTTGAGCACCTGGTCGCCCGTCGGGTGGCCATAGGTGTCGTTGACGCTCTTGAAGTGGTCCACGTCCGTGAGGACGACGGAGCACTTGCGCTGGTAGCGCCGCGCCTGCGCGAGAATCTCGTCCGCCTTCGCCTGGAAGGTGCGGTGGTTGAACAGTCCGGTGAGGCCGTCCGTCGTCGCCATCCGCTCCATCTGCTCGTAGAGCTGCGCGCGGAGCACGGCCTGCGCGGCTTGAATGGCGATGACCTCGATCATCCGCAGCACGTCCTGCTCGAAGTTCGCCTTCTTGCGCGAGCCCGCCACCAGCGTGCCCAGGATGCGGTCCCCCGCCACCAGCGGGAAGATCTTCAGCGCGCCCAGGCCGCGAATCTGCGTCTCGTCGTCGAAGATGACCTGCCGGTCCATGGCCTTGAGGTCTCGTCCCGGCAGCGGCGCGCCGTAGCGCACCACGTTGGCGACCAGCCCGTTGTTGTCCGCGAAGGAGCGCCCCTCCAGCGCCTTGCCGTGCGCCGTCACGCCCGTCATCCGCGCCACGCGGTGCATCCGCTTGCCGTCCACTTCCGACACCAGCGTCACCGCGCAGAAGTCCAGGCTCGCCAACTGCCGGGTGCTCTCCAGCACCGCCACGAAGACCTGCTCCGGGCTGCCCGCGCGGTTCAGCTCCTCGATGGCCTTGAAGAACCGGTCCTTCTCGTCGCGAGTCTTGCGGATGTAGCTCATCACCCGCTCGACCTCGATGGAGCGCAGCACCTCGCCGGCGATGGTGCTCAGGAGCTTTTCGTCCTGGTCGCTGAACGGCTCATGGCTCAGCCGGTCCGCCACGAGCACGCCGCGCACCAGGCCGCTGCCCTCGATGATGGGCACCGCCAGCAGGGCCTGCACGTTGGGGCCGCTGCCTTCGTAGTACGTCACGCCCTTGAGGCCCTGGGCGGAGTTCATCCGCACCGGCGCGCGGCGCTTGAGCACGCCGCCGATGATGCCTTCGCCAGCACCGAAGCGCTCGCGCTGCACGCGCTCGGAGCCGGAGCGGCAGTCGTAGAGCTTGAGGCTGCGGTCATCGGAGGCCAGGAGGAAGGCCGCGCAGGTGTGGGTGCGCAGGCCCGTCTCGGCGATCTCCAGCGCCGCGTGCACCGCGCCTTCAATCTCCTTCACCGAGGCGACGAGCCACTTCTCGTCGGAGCTCATGCCGCTGAAGCTGTCCGCCGTGCCGGAGCTCACCAGGCGGAAGGTGCGCGCGCGCTCCTCCACCTCGCGGATGCGCTTCTGCACCGCGTCGTTCTCCGCGCGGCGGGCCACTGCGATGCGCGAAGCCAGCACCAGGTGGTACAGGCCGGCGAAGAGCACGAGGAACGCCGAGTGCGTCGCGAAGCTCGCCGCGTTGGGCACCGGGCCGCCCAGCGTCACCAGCGCGTCGAACACCAGCGCCACGCCCAGCAGCGTCAGCCCCGCGTTGCGCGGCAGGAAGGCGACCAGGAACGCCATCAAGAGATAGACGATGGGGAACAGCTCCCCGCCGCCGATGGCCACGACGATGAAGCCCGCGGCGACCAGCCCGCCGCCCAGCTCCAGGTCATCACGCAGGTCGATGACCGCGCCCACCGAGCCGCGCATGGCCCGGCGCCACGCCGCCACGGCGATGCCCACCAGCAGGAACAGCACCAGCCCGGCCTCCGTCCAGCCCAGCGTGTGGAGGCCTCGGAAGCCGCCGCGCGCCAGGTGGAGGAACGTGGACAGCCCGGCCACGGTGGGAAGCAGCCGCACGACATGACGCAGCAACCTTCCGGGCGACGGAAACGCGCTCAGCGACGTCATGGTGACTCCAGATGAAAGACGAGCTCGCCCGGCTTCACGTAGCCGAGCTCTTCACGGACGGCCCGCTCCAGCGCGGCGGGGTCCTTGCGCAGGGCGGCGATCTCCTGGCGCAGCGCCTCGTTCTGCTCGGACAGGGAGGTGTTGCGCTGCTGGAGCGCACCCACGTCCTGTTTCAAGGAGAGGTAACGGCGGAAGCCCTTGGCATCCGCCACTGACAGCAGGCTCAAGGCCCCCGCCACACCCACCGCCACCACCAGGAGCTTTCCGCGAGCCGTCATGAACGTCGTCGACGGTACCAGCGAGCCTCGCCCCCGCAAGAAATCCGCTCCAGACCTGTAGCACCCGTCGACTTTGCGCGCTCAGTCCTGCTTCAGCAGCTTTTCAATCGCCTTCGCCACGTCGCCGTGGCCTTCCACGCCCTGCCAGCCAGCCACCGCGCGGCCCCGCCGGTCCAGCAGGACGGTGGTGGGCAGCCCCTTGATGGGGCCAAACGGGCTTCGGCCCTCGATCATCCACTCCGAGGCCACCAGCACCGGGTAGCGGGGCGCGTAGTGCTCGGCGAAGGGTTGGAGCACCTTCGTGCCTTCCAGGTCCATCCCCACCGACACGACCTGCAGTCCCTGCGCGCCATAGTCGCGCTGGAGCGCCTCCAACGTCGGCATCTCCGCCAGGCACGGGAAGCACCAGGTCGCGAAGAAGGAGACCAGGACGACCTTGCCCTGCAGCTTGCGCACGTCGTGGCGGGTGGGGCCCACCGACGGCAGCGCCAGCGACTGGAGGAAGGCCGGTCCGGCATCCACCGGCCGCGAGCCGCGACACCCCGCCAGTGACAGCAGGGCGATGCAGGCCAGGGCTCGCGCGGCGGCGCTCATCTCACGCTTCCGTGGGCAGGGGGGCCCCGCGCTGACAGTCCCGACACAGGCCGTACAGCTCCATCTTGTGCGACGTCACCGCGAAGCCGTGCTTCCTGGCCACCGCGTCCTGGAGCGTCTCGATGCGATCATTCTCGAACTCGATGATCGTGCCGCACCGGGTACAGATGAGGTGGTCGTGGTGGTCGCGTCCCGCCGCGGCCTCGTAGCGCGTCTGGCCGTCGCCGAAGTTGCGGGCGTGGGCCAGGCCGCACTCGTTGAGCAGCTTCATGGTCCGGTACACCGTCGCGACGGAGACCTTCGCGTCCTGGGACCGCACCTTGTTCCACAGCTCTTCCACCGACAGGTGGCCGCCAACGGCGAAGAAGGTGTCGATGATGAGGCTGCGCTGCCGCGTGCTCTTCAGGCCATGCTGGGCCATGTAGCGGGCGAGCACCTCGTCCTTGTCCTTGATGTCGTCGTGGTCGTGGTCGTGGCCCTGCATGAAATCCCTCGGTAGGGGGCCGACCCTGCGTTGGCCCTCTCATCCTTGTGTAACCGCGCCCCGGAACCGCGCGCGCCCCGCCCT
>NZ_JABUMQ010000339.1:0-11795 GCF_013336645.1 Myxococcus sp. CA039A
CGGCGGCGGGGGCGGCGGCGGGAGCCGGGGTGTTGGCAAACGCGGTGGCGGCGGCGAGCAGGGCGGCGGCGAACACGGTCTTCATGGAAAGCTCCGTTGAGGGGGGACGACGCGAGATTGCGCCGTATCAGCGGGCAGGCGCTTGAGCAGCACGCGTGCCAGCGGCCTCTTCCGAGTGAGGCGCGGCGCTCGCGGGCCGGACGCTGGGGAGAAACTCCTCAGTTGAAGCTCCAACATTGGGGGCTTGCTCCCCAGACAGGCACTTGTCGCTTTGACGACACCGGGGCACTTGAGCAAGCTTCGCGCCCATCCTCGGCGAGAGGGTATGGGCCCGTGGCACCGCGTCGTCGCGAATCTCTCGCGACCGCGGCGCGGGAGAGACGGTGTATGCGGTTCCTGTGGTTCGCGACGGCTGTGGCGTGGCTGGCGACGGGGTGCGCGCGAATCACGCCTGAGCGCCTGGAGGCGCAGGTCCAGGAGACCTTGCGCTGGCAGCGCGAGTACCAGGTGGAGCGCGAGCGCACCGAAGCGGTGGCGATGCGACTGGCGGCGCTGGAGGCGACCATCGAGCGGCTGACGCAGGAGCGCGCCGAGGTGGAGCAGGGCCGGCTGGCGCTGATGGAGGAGCTGGTGCGCACGGAGGCGGACCGGCACGCGCTGGAGGAGCACAACACGCAGCTGCTCGCGCGCGAGCGGGAGCTGAACGAGCTGCGGGAGATGCACGAGCAGCTCTCCGACGTCTTCTATGAGTCAGCGTTGGAGCGGGCGCGGCGGCGGCTGCCGTCGGCCCGGCAGCCGGACGCCCCTGAAGCAGGCGACGGGACGGCGGTGCCTTGACGGAGGGCTGGGTCCTCGGGCCCGTGCCGCCGTGGTAGAGGTCGGACCCTGGTGAGCTCCCGCACGTCCATTCGCGGTTATCGCGCAGGCTTCTTCTTCGTGGTGGCCCTGCTGTCCGCCGTCACGGCCTTCACGCTGTGGACGGAGGTCCGCACGGGCACGCAGGTGGACGCGCTGGTGCAGGAGGCGCTCGAGCGCGCCAGCCTCATTGGCCGCATCCGCGTGGACGCGCTGTCGCTGGAGTCCGCCATCGAGGCGCACATCCGCGCCACGGACGACGCCGAACGCAAGGCCGCGGACGCGGTGATGGAGGAGATTCTCACCGACATCCGCTTCGCCTCGGAGGCGTACACGCGCAACCTGCCGCCGGGCGACAAGGCGGTGTGGGAGCGCTTCAACGCGGCCTGCCAGGGGTTGGCGGACCAGGTGCGCGCGGCGGCGGTGTTCTCCCAGCGGCGCGAGGCGGACCGGGCGCGCCGGCATCTGGCCGAGCGCATCCGTCCGGTGGCCGCGCAATTGGACGCGCTGGGCGGCTCGCTGTCGGAGGAGAACGCGAACGAGGCGCGCCGGTTGGTGGGGCGCCTGGCGGACCTGCGCGTGCGCAACACGGCGCTGGGCGCGGGCACCACGCTCCTGGCGATGCTGCTGTCCATGCTGGTGGGGTGGCACATCACCACGCTGCTCAAGCGCCAGGACGCGACGATTCAGGGGCAGCTCACGGAGCTGGGGCGGCACAACGAGGAGCTGGATTCCTTCACGCGTCGCGTGGCGCATGACCTCATCAGTCCGCTGGCGCCGCTCAAGGGCTACCTGACGCTCATCCGTCGCACGGGCGCGGTGAAGGACGCGGGCGCGTTGGAGATGCTGGCGCAGTGCGAGTCGAGCGCGGTGCGCATGGGTGAGCTGATTGAAGCGCTGCTGCGCTTCTGTCGCGCGGGCACGCGCGGTGAGCGCACCGTGGGCGAGCTGGACACGGCGGTGACGACGGTGCTGCTGGAGGTGGCGCAGACGGCGGCGGCGCAGGGCGTGGCGCTGGAGCGGACGCTGCAAGCGGGGGTGGCGGTGGATTGTCCGGGGCAGTTGCTGCAAGTCACGGCGCGCAATCTCCTGACGAACGCGGTGAAGTACACGGCGGGCCGGCCGGAGCCTCGGGTGACGGTGAGTGTGTCCACCGAGGGGACGGACGCGGTGTTGGAGGTGGTGGACAACGGCATCGGCATGGGGCCGGTGGCGATGGCCTCGCTGTTCCAGCCGTTCTTCCGCGCGCCGGAAGTCCGCTCGTTGCCAGGGCATGGGTTGGGCATGGCCACCACGAAGCGCGTGGTGGAGGCGCACGGTGGGACGTTGACGGTGCGCTCGGAAGAGGGGAAGGGCACGCGCGTGGTGGTGCGCTTCGCGCGCGTGACGCGGCCGACGGTGGGGAGCACCGTCGAGTCCGTGGAGTCGTCCACTGCTTCCGCGAATCGCAAGGTGGCCTCATGAGTACATCCCGCATCCTCGTCGTGGACGATGACCCTCAGGCGAGGGACTTGCTCCAGCGGTTGCTGGGGCCCCTGGGCGCGGTGTCGCAGGCGGCGCACCCGAAGGCGGCGCAGGAGAAGCTGGCGGAGGGCTCGTTCGACCTGGTGCTGACGGACATGGCCATGCCCGAGCCGGGCGATGGCCTCAAGGTGTTGCAGGAGGTGAAGGCGCACCTTCCGGACACGCCGGTGATTGTGGTGACGGCGTTCGGCAACATCGAGGGCGCGCTGGACAGCATCCAGTTGGGGGCCTTCGACTACCTGGCCAAGCCCTTCGACGTGGACGCGATTCTGCGCGTGGCGCGGCGGGCGTTGGAGCAGAAGCGGTTGGTGGAGGAGAACCGCTCGCTGCGCCAGCACGTGGACCGCAGCGCGCTGGTGGGGCGCAGCCCGGCGCTGCTGGAGGTGTACAAGCAGGTGGCCCGCGCGGCGGCGAGCAACGTGCCGGTGCTGATTACGGGTGAGACGGGCACGGGCAAGGAGATGGTGGCGCGGGCGCTGCACAATCGCTCGCCCCGCTCCAACGGTCCGTTCATCCCCGTGGACTGCGGCGCCATCACCGAATCGTTGATGGAGAGCGAGCTGTTCGGCCATGCGAAGGGCAGCTTCACCGGCGCTTCGGGCGCGAGGCGGGGTGTGTTCGAGGAGGCGAATGGCGGGACGCTGTTCCTTGACGAGATTGGCGACGTGGGGATGAAGGTGCAGTCGCAGCTCCTGCGCGTGTTGCAGGAGGGCGAAATCCGGCGCGTGGGTGAGAGCGTGCCGGTGAAGGTGGACGCGCGCGTCGTCGCGGCGACGAACCGGGACTTGAAGGAGCGGGTGGCGGAGGGCGTGTTCCGCGAGGACCTGCTGTATCGGCTGGACGTGGTGCACCTGCACCTGCCGCCTTTGCGCGAGCGGCGCGAGGACATCCCGGCGCTGGTGGTGCACTTCGCGTCGCGACATGCGCGGGGCGGAGTGAGCCCGGTGGTGACGTCGGAGGCGATGTCGCGGCTGACGGCCTACGACTGGCCGGGTAACGTGCGGCAGTTGGAGAACGTGGTGGCGCGGGCCCTGGCGCTCAACGTGACGGGCGTGCTGGGTCCGCAGGACTTCCCGGAGCCGATTGGCGATGCTCCCAAGCGACTGACGGGGCTGGCGGGAGACATGCCGAGCCTCGCGGAACTGTCGCGGCGGTACGCGGCGCACGTGCTCCAGGCGGTGGGTGGCAACAAGAGCGAGGCGGCTCGGCTGCTCGATGTGGACCGCAAGACGCTCTACAAGCTGCTGGAGGCGTCGGGCGCGGAGGCGGAGTCGTAGGGCCGAGAGGCGTCGCCGCCGTCCGGCTGAGTCGGCGGTGCTTTGCCTCCGAGGGAATCGGAGCGGTGCCTCGCATGGCTCGGAGGCAGCGTTCGTGAGAGGCGAAGCGGGATGCGCGGCTTCGACACTGCCTGAAGGAGTCGGAGCGGTGCCTCGCATGGCTTGGGGGCAGCGTTCGTGAGAGGCGAAGCGGGATGCGCGGCTTCGACACTGCCTGAAGGAGTCGGAGCGGTGCCTCGCATGGCTCGGAGGCAGCGTTCGTGAGGGGCTCCGAGAGGCGGCGAAGCGGGATGCGCGGCTTCGACACTGCCTGAGGGAGTCGGAGCGGTGCCTTGCGTGCCGTGGCGACCGCCTGGTTCGTCACCGTTCAGGTGAGGACCCTTCGGTGCGTGTCATTCCGCTGCGCCTGAGAATGAACGTCGTGGGCGCATGACGTCACGTCGGTGGAGTGCGCCAACGCTGCGATGCGCCTTGTGCTGGGTGGGGCCGGTTTCGCAGACTCCGCGCCGTGAACGCGCGCTCCCTGTCGACGCTGGCTCTTCTCCTTGCTTCCACGCAGACGGCTTGTGTCTCGCAGCAGAAAGGTCGTGAGGACTCACCTTCGGACGAGCCGGGGCCCCCGGCTCGACTGTGGCGGCGCAGCGCCGTGGAGCGCGACTTCGAGCGCTTCACGCGCGAGGGCACCGCGCTCACCGGGGATGGAGCGTTGGTGCTGGACGCGTCGGCGCGGACGGACAGCGTGCCCGTTCCCACGGGACGTAACGAGGACGGTGGCACGCGCTATCACGAGGCAACCTACCGGCTGGGGAGCGCCGTCTCCGAGGTCCAGCTCGTGCCGGGCGGCTTCACCAGCGTGGTGCCGTCCTTCGATGCGCAGACGCCCCCGGGCACCTGGGTGAAGGTGACGCTCGCCGCGCGCATCGAGGGCGCCTGGACGAAGGACTACGAGCTGGGCGTGTGGGCCTTCGACAAGGTGCCCGTGGCCCGGCACAGCGTGGACGGGCAGGGGGACGCGGACGGTCAGGTGTACACGGACACGCTCAACCTCAAGCGTCGCGCGGATGCGCTGCGGATGACGGTGTGGCTGTTCTCGTCGCAGCCGGAGGCCACGCCTCGGGTTCGCGCGCTGACGGCGGCGGTGAGCGACAAGCAAGGTGTCGTCGCGGATGCGTCGTCGGACCGGGCGGCCTGGGGCACCGTGCTGGAGGTGCCCGGCCACTCGCAGATGCTGTACCCCGAGGGTGGCCCCGTGTGGTGTTCGCCCACGTCCACCACGATGTTGCTTGGGTACTGGGGGCGGAAGCTGGGGCGGCCCGAGCTGACCACGACGGTGCCTTCGTCCGCCGACCGGACCTATGACTGGGTCTACAAGGGGACGGGCAACTGGGCCTTCAACACGGCGTATGCCTCCGCCATCGGTGACGGGGCGCTGCACGGCGCGGTGTTGCGCCTGGATGGCTTCGCGCAGGTGGAGCGGCTCATCGCCGCGGGCATTCCGGTCAGCATCAGCATCGCCTACGAGGAGGGGGAGCTCACCGGCTCGCCCGTGCGCAGCTCGGATGGGCATCTCATCGTGCTGAAGGGCTTCACGCCCGAAGGCGATGTCGTGTGCAATGACCCCGCGTTCAAGACCGACGAGACGGTGTCCGTGACATACAAGCGCGACGAACTCTGGCGCGCGTGGCAGCACTCGCGGGGCGCGGCCTACGTGCTCTGGCCTTCCGGCACGGCGTTCCCCGCGGAGGTCATCGGACTGCTGCGCTGAACCGGTGCCCTCGTTCCGGGCAACGCCACGGTCCGGGGCGCCGAGAGTTCATCGCGTCGGGCGCGCGTTCATCGCGTCGGGCGCGCGCTCATCGCGCCGGGCTCGCGCTCATTGCGCCGGGCTCGCGTTCATCGCGCCTCGTGTCACACGGAGGGCGCAGGCTCGAAGTAGTGGCGCTCGGCGAGGTCGGCGAGCAGCCCCGGATGTGTCGGCTGCCAGCCCAGGAGGTCGCGCGTGTGCGCGCTGGACGTGGGGTTGTCGAGCTGGGCGAAGGCGGCGAGGAAGCCGAGGTAATTGCTCGCATCTCCAGTCGAGACGCTCCTGGCCGGTAGTCCGAGGCCACGGCCGATGGCCTCGGCGATGTCGCGAAAAGAGATGCCTTCCTCGGCGACCCCGTGGATGCGAGAGCCCGCGGGCGCGACCTCCAACGCCAATCGGTAGAGTCGCGCAGTGTCGAGCGTGTGCACCGCCGGCCAGCGGTTGGCGCCGTCCCCGACGTAGGCGGCGAAGCCGTTCTTTCGTGCCATGGCGATGAGCGACGGGACGAAGCCCTGATGGTCGAGCGAGCTGTGTACCGTCGGCGCGAGGCGGATGACGGAGGACCGGACGCCGCGCTTTCCGAGCGCGACCACCGCATTCTCCGCGTCGATGCGGGGGCCGCCCGCGAGCGCATCATGTTCGGTGCCAGGGCGACCGAGCACGGCATGAGCCAGCGCGAGCGTCCCCGCCGTGCCCACGAACGGCTTGCCAGAGCCCTCGAGCACCGCGCTCATCGCTTCGATGGCGCGGAGGTCGGCCATCACCGCACCCGCGTAGTCGCCGGTGAAGGCCACGTCATGCTTGAACGCGAGGTGGATGACGCCATCCGCGGTGGCAGCGGCCTCCCGCAGACCTTCGAGGTCATCGAGGTTGCCTCGCCGCACCTCCGCGCCAGCGGACCTCAGGGCGGCGACCGAGGAGTCGGAGCGGGCGAGCCCGACGACCTGGTGGCCGGCCGAGAGCAACTCGCGGATGACCACGGAACCGATGTGCCCCGATGCACCCGTGACAAAGACGCGCATGTGAACCTCCGATGTCAGAAGCTGACATGACTTCTAACACCTGATGTCAGTCGCTGCAATCAGGTAGGGTGGCGCCATGGGTCGTTGGGAACCGAACGCGCTCGAACGCCTGCAAGACGCTGCGATGCAGCTGTTCCAGGAGCGCGGGTACGACCGCACGACGGTGGAGGAGATCGCCGCGCGTGCGGGGCTCACCGAGCGGACATTCTTTCGCTACTTCGCTGACAAGCGAGAGGTCCTGTTCTCGCGCTCGAAGGAACTCGAGGCGCTCATCGTCAACGCCATCGCGGATGCTCCGAAAGGGATGGCTCCCATCGATGTTGTCGCCGCCGCGCTCGAGGCCCTCTCGCCGGGATTCGAGGAGCGCCGTGCGCACGCATCCAAGCGGCAACCGCTCATCTTGGCGCACGCGGAGCTTCGGGAGCGCGAGCTGATCAAACTCGCGTCACTCGCCTCGGCGATGGCGGAGAGCCTCCGGGGACGTGGCGTCGAAAAGACGGTGGCCAACCTGGTCGCCGAAGCGGGCATCGCCATCTTCAAGAGCGCGTTCGAGCGTTGGGTCGAGGACACGAAGAAGCACGAGCTCGCGCATCATGTGCGCGTGGCACTCGCGGAGCTGCGGCTCATCACCGCCGGAGCGAGCGTGGCTCCTTCCTCGCCACTCCCGACCAGGAAGGCACCGCGACGCAGCCGCTCCACCTCCCGGTAGGCTCGAGGAGCGCGGGGCCGAGTGACGCGGGATATGTCTCACGTGAGACATGTCTCGGGGTATCCGGGGCCATAGGGGATTCCTCTCGTGCGGGAGACGGGCAGGGCCCCTCCATTCCGTTGCATGTGACATCCACCGTCAGGACCGCACGGATTACGCACCCGCGCGGAGTCGCGCGCAGGCGGCCCCACCTCGGACGACGTTGAGCAAGCGGGCGAGCCCTCGTACCGTGTCGTCCACATGCGACGTTGGCTTCAGCTCGCCCTTCTCCTGCCTGGAATCGCCTGCACGCCTTCGTCGAAGACGGAGGATTCCCCCTCTCCCGTTGAAGGTGTAGCGCCGAGCCCGTCCCTCCCCACGACAGGCAATCCCTCCGCGCCCACGGAGTTCGTCCAAGAGGGAGGAGGGAAGCAAGCAGTCCCGTCGTCTCTCCCCACGGAAGCGCCGACCGTGGCGGGAACCCCGGTGTCGCCTCCTGCGGATGCGACCGTCCAGGGGAGTCCAGTGGCGCCCTCGACCGTGGCGGGAGGCGCTGGCGCGCCGACCTCGGGCGGGAGTGTCCAAGACAGTCCAGCGGCGCCGTCGGCTCAGCCTCCGACGGTCGCGGGAAGCTCGATGTCTCCGACCTTGGGCGGGAGTGTCCAAGCGACTCCGGTGGCACCCTCGGCTCAGCCTCCGACGGTCGCGGGAAGCTCGATGTCTCCGACGTCGAGCGCGACCATCCAAGGGGGTGCTGTGTCTCCCATGGCAGAGGTTCCGACCGTCGCTGGAAGCACGGTGTCGCCTCCCTTGGGCGGGAGTGTCCAAGCGACTCCGGTGGCACCCTCGGCTCAGCCTCCGACGGTCGCGGGAAGCTCGATATCTCCGACGTCGAGCGCGACCATCCAAGGGGGTGCTGTGTCTCCCATGGCAGAGGTTCCGACCGTCGCTGGAAGCACGGTGTCGCCTCCCACGGGAGCGACTGTCCCAAGCAGTCCAGCGGCTCCGACGGTAGAGGCTCGGCCCGGTGTGGTGTCGCCCTCCGCGGGGGCGAACGGTGCTCAGGTCGCGGGCACGACGGTTCCCGCGGGAGATGCCGCCGTGCCCGCTCATGGCCCCGTGCCGAACGGGCTCACCTCCGCTGAGACAGTCGGCTCGGAAGACGGTGGCACGCCACGGTCCGGAGTGGCGGGAAGCCAGGCTCCCGTGGCCTCCACTCCCGGAGACCTGCTCGCCGCCTGGAATCGGACCGCGCCCGTGCTCGACACGGATGGGGGACCCTCGCGTCCGGCTTCCGCCGCGCGTCCAGGCTCGGACTCCCGCGACTCGGAGGACGATTCCTCCGCGCACGACGAGCCCTCGCTCGCCATCGACCCCGCGCTCAGCGCGATGCCCAAGCCCGAGCGCCACGAGGACGCCCCCATCGTGGACCCCGAGGAGTCACCGCCTCCACCCGCCGAGCAGCTCGTCGTCATCCCCGACAAGCGGAACCCGGGCGTGGAGCTGGTGCTCGGCCCGGATGGTGAGCCGCTGGAGGACACCAGCCTCGTGCTCGACGACCCATCCCTGGAGCCCGACGAAGACACCTCCGGCACCCCCACTGCCAGCGGCGCTGACGCGGGCACCGAGCCCGTCGCGATTCCCTATCAGCCCGACGCGGGCTCGCTGCGCGTGCGGCGCTCCATCGCGGTCCGCTCCGCGCCTCGTCAGGACGCGCCTCCCCTGGGCACCGTGGCCCAGGACATGCGCGTGCTCTGGAAGGGCGAGACGGCCATGCGCGGCCCCGAGTGCGAGACCTGGGTGGAAATCCAGCCCCGTGGTTGGGTCTGCGAGCGCTACCTGGAGCGCAACTTCCGCGAGCCTCGCGTCAGGGATTTGCCCCGCCTGCGCGAAGGCGAGCTGACGCCCGGCACCTATGCCCGCGTCGTGGGCAAGCGCGTGCGCGCCTACCCGAGCCTCGCCCTGGCCCGTTCGCGCAGACGGGGTGTGCTGCTGAAGGGCTCGGTGACGGTGCAGCTGCGCGGACAGGTGCGCGTGGGTCGACGCACCTTCTGGCGCACGACGGATGGCCAGTACCTGGAGGCCCGCGTCCTGCGCGAGTACCGGCCCTCCGCCTTCGTCGGCGTGGACGCGGACCAGCTGTCGGAGCTGTCCTCGCCCTTCGCCTGGGCCCAGTCGCGCGTGAAGCCCACGGCGCCCATCGAGGTGAAGGTGGCCCCGGACGCGAAGGCCGCTCGGGAGACGGTGCTGCCCCCTCGGACCCTCGTGGCCGTGCGCGAGCTGTCTCCCGACGGCAACTGGGTGCTCATCGCGGAGGACCACTGGGTGGCGCGCGAGGACCTCCACGTCGCCTGGTTCACCCACGCACCCCCCGGTGTGGAGCCCGGCGCGCGATGGCTCGACGTGGACCTGGATGCCCAGGTGCTCGTCGCGTACGAGGGCGAGCGCCCCGTCTACGCCACGCTCATCTCCTCCGGGAAGCCCGGCACGGACACCCCCGAGGGCCTCTACCGCGTGTGGATCAAATTCGCGGAGGCCGACATGACGGGCAACGGCACCGCGGGCAATGACACCTACCGCGTGGCCACCGTGCCGTGGACCATGTTCTTCGAGGAAGACTACGCGCTGCACACCGCCTACTGGCATGACCGCTTCGGCGAGCCGATGAGCCACGGCTGCGTCAACCTCGCGCCCAGGGACGCTCGGGCCCTCTACGGCTGGGCCGCGCCGGAGGTCCCCACCGGCTGGTCCATGGTGCACGCCACGCCCGAATCGCCCGGCTCCTGGGTGCGCATCCGGGGGCAGGCGCGCATCCCCCTCAAGGAGCGCAAGGTGCGCGTCGTCGCCAGCACGCGCGGACTGCGCTGACGCTCAGCCCACCACCGACACGGTGACGCGTCGGCGGTGGGGCGAGGCGCGGTGCTCCCAGACGTAGACGCCCTGCCACGTCCCCAGGCTCGCCGCGCCGTCCTTCACCGGAATGCTCAGCGAGTTCTGCGTGAGCACCGTGCGCACGTGCGCGGGCATGTCGTCGGGCCCCTCCGCGTCGTGCACGAAGAGGGGGTCCCCGTCCTTCACCAGCCGCGCGAAGAAGGACTCCAAATCCCGGCGCACGTCGGGGTCCGCGTTCTCACACAGAATCAGGGACGCGCTCGTGTGGTGGAGGAACACGGTGCACAGGCCCTGCTTCGCGCCGCTGTCCGCCACCGCTTGCTGCACGTCCCGGGTGATGTCCGTGAAGCCGCGCCCCTGCGTGGGCACCGTGAACTCCTTCGCGTGGTACATGCCTCAGTCCCCCAGCCGCGCCTTCAGGAACGCGGCCAGCCGCTCCAGTTCCTCGACGTCCAGCGTGTGCGGTCCATCGAAGGGGAAGAAGTCCACGGACAGCCCCGACTGCACCAGCGCGTCGCGCAGCCGCTCGCCCGTCGCGAAGGGCAGTACGTCATCGTGACGGCCGTGGCCCTGGAACACCGGCAGCCCTTGCCGGGCCTGGGCCTTCTGCTTCCACTCCGCCTCCGCGATGAGTGTGCCCGACAGGATGAACAGCCCGGCCGGCCGTTCCTCCAGCCGCAGGGCCACGTCCGTCGTCACCATGCCGCCCTGGCTGAAGCCGCCCAGGACGATGCGTCCATAGGGCAGCTTCGACGTGGTCGACAACGCGTCCACCACGGACATGAGGGCTCGACGGGCGGCGGGAAGCCCCTCGGGCACTTCCTTCGAGTAGGCCTCCCAATCCCGCATCTGTCCGCGCATGAAGGCCTCGGGCAGGTGGAACCAGGCGCGCCCCTGGGGCATGCCCCACTGGGCCATCGTCAGGGGGCCGGCGGGAACGACGAAGCGCACGCGCTCCGCCAGCACCGGCTCCATGGCCATCAGCTCCGGCACCAGCGACACCAGGTCCGTCCCCGCGGCGCCGAGGCCATGGCAGAGAATCACCGCCAGGTCCGGCACGGTGCCCTCGGCGAGCCCGTCCACCACCTGGCAGTCCAACTCGCCCAGGCGCGTGGACACGAGTCGGAGGTTGCGTCGGTCCATCACTGCGCGCCGGCCGCGTCCGCGAGGGTAATCTTCTGGATGATGACGGGGTCCACCGGGCGGTCGCCCGGGCCCGTGGCGACCTTGGAGATCTTCTCCACGACGTCATAACCCTTCACCACCTCGCCGAAGATGGTGTGCTTGTTGTTGAGGTAGCTCGGCGTGGACGTGGTGATGAAGAACTGGCTGCCGTTGGTGCCCGGTCCCGCGTTGGCCATGGCCAGCAGGCCCGGCTTGTCGAACGTGCGACCGCTCTGGAACTCGTCCGCGAAGCGGTAGCCCGGGTCACCCCGGCCGGAACCCGTGGGGTCTCCACCCTGAATCATGAAGCCCGGAATCACGCGGTGGAAGACGACGCCGTCGTACAGCGGCTTGCCCGTCACGCGCTCACCGTTGCGAGGGTCCGTCCACGTCTTCTCACCCGTGGCGAGCCCCACGAAGTTGGACACCGTGTTCGGCGCGTCCTTGGAGAACAGCCGCACGACGATGGGGCCCTGGTTCGTCTCCAGCGTGGCCTGGATGTCCTGGCCGCCGTACGCCTTCTTCATCCACTCGCCCGGGCCTTCCGCTGCGGGCGCGGGGGCCTTGGG
>NZ_JABUMQ010000033.1:0-51291 GCF_013336645.1 Myxococcus sp. CA039A
CCCCGGCTGCGCCCCCTCCGGAAGCGGCGCCTGTCAATCAGGCCACCCCTCCGGCCGGCGCGACCGTGGGGACCCCCTTCAAGGACGAGTTCACGCCGCCGGCGCAAGACACGACGCACGTGGCACCGCCTCCTCCTCCACCGCCTCCCGTCGAAGCGCAGGCGCAGCAGGATGCCGCTTCAGTCGCGGACGTCTACCGGTCCAGTAACGCTGGCGAGGCTGCGAAGAAGCTGGAGTCCCTGGTGGCGAGCCGCCCGGGGGACAAGGCCTACGCGGACGCGCTCCTCAAGGCGTCGGACGCGACGCTCCAGAAAATCGGAGGGGACCTGGGGTACATCGCCGACAAGGAGAAGAAGGACGACAAGTCCAAGGCCACCGTGCGCGACAGCCTGTCCGCGCTGGGCCGTGTGGCGGATGCCGCGGGGCCGGATGGAGTGAAGGTCATCTCCCAGCGCCTCGCTGAGGGGCTGCCGAACGAGAAGGACCTGGGCCAGTTCGACGACACCCTGAAGTCACTCACGAATGATTGCCAGTGCAGGGTGCTCACCGATGGTCTGGTCCAGGCGCTCGCGCCCATCAAGCCCAAGGCGGTCGAGGGGTTGAGCGAGCTGACCCAGCAGGCCAAGGACGGGGTCTCCCAGGCCCGAGGGGACTACGACAAGGCACTCGAGAAGAAGACCCAGGCGGAGGCGAGGCTGAACGAGGACCTCGCCCGGTTCGGCGCGGCGCTGGCGCCCGAGCAACTGGAGGCCTACAAGAACGAGTACCGCGCGAAGCACAAGGACGTCTACGACGCGGAGACGCAGGCTGCCGACAAGCTCGCCTCGACGTTGGAGTCGTCCCGGGGCTCGTTGGAGACGCTCGCCGTCGCCGGAGACGAGAAGGCCATCAAGGAGCTGTACGACGGCTACCAGTCACTGGCGAAGAGCGGCCAGCACGCGGATGACGCCATCCGCTGGGTGGGCAACATCAGCCAGCTCCCCCTGGATCAGAACCCCGTCATGAGGACGCTCCAGTCCGCGAAGGGCAAGGACTTCGAGACCAAGCTCCAAGATGACATCCTCACTCCCGCCCTCCCCAACGCCCAGGCCGAAATCCTGGGCAAGGATCGCCCCGCCGCGCCGGGGACGAAGGACGACGACCCCGCCGCCATCGAGGCGGATAGCAAGGCCGCGTCGGAGGAGCTGACCTCGCTCCTCGTCCCTCTGCGGGACGCGAAGGCGCTCGCCGCGATTCCCGGCGCCGTCAAGGATTTCCAGACCGCGTTGGGCACGGCCGTCAACCACCGCAACTACGACACGCTGGCCAACAACTTCCTCACCAACTGGAAGGACCAGAACGGCTTCATGAAGGCTCTGGGAATCGCGGGCGTGGTGCAGTCGGGCTTCGGCGCAGTGAGCGCCTTCCAGGATGGGAAGTATCCGGACGCCATCATCAAGTCCGCCGCGTTCGCCAATAGCGGCCTGGAGGTGACGGCGGGCGTCCTGAACACCATGAGCAGCGCCAGGCCCTTTGCCCACAACGCGGCCAAGTTCGCGGCGCGCATGGCGCCGGGTGTGGGGCTCGCGCTCAATGGTCTCCAGATGAGCAAGGACGTGGAGAAGCTCAAGGACAACAAGGGCGACCCTGGCGCGTGGATGCAGGTGATGGGAACGGGAATCTCGCTGGCGGGCAATGCCCTCCAGTTCGTCCCCGTGCTGGGCACCGCGGCGGGAGCCGTCATCAGTGGCGTTGGCGCGGGAATCCACCTCCTCGGTGGCATGGTCAGCGGGCTCTTCTCCGGGGATGACTCGAAGAAGGAACTGAAGGAGGAGCGGACCGCGCTGGTCCAGAAGGCCGCCCAGATCGATGAGAGCGCCGCGAAGAACATCGTCGAGGCGGGCAGCGAGGACCACGAGCGGTTGATCAACGCGGGACTGACGCCGAAGGACATCCAGAACCTGGCGGGGTCGACCGACCCCAAGGTGGACCTCAATTCCACCGCCACGGCCGCATACGCGAAGGCCGCCCAGGCGTTCGGACTCAAGGACCCTCAGGCGCTCACGCAGCTCATCAAGCAGGCCCAGGGCAACCCCCAGGACCCGCTCACGATGATCGTGACGAACACGATGAACGATACCTCCCTTGAGTTCCCGCGGATGAGCGACGGCAAGGACTGGTACAACCAGCAGGACTGGAAGGACCTGGGGCAGAAGTTCCGCGACGACCTGCTCAAGAAGCTGGACGGGACAAAAGTAAAGGGAGGCAAGGAACTCGCGGACCTCCTCCGGAAGGGGGACCCCTCCCAGGCGGACGTCCGCGTCATGTTCTCGAACTTCTCGGTCGTTTGAGCGGTCGAGGCGTCACCCCGCCAGGGTGAGGATGACCGACGCGGCCGTGCGCCGTGTCGGTCCGTGGTTCACGACCTCGATGTTGTTTCCATCCGGGACCAATACGAAGGCCGCATAGGAGCCCGGGTGGGCGCTGTGTTCGCCCGGGCCGCCCTGGTCCCTGCTCCTGAATGATGTCTCCTGACGGTGACCGCGCTGGTCCCTCCGAGCCCCGTTGTCCGGATGCCGTGCTCACCCGCCTTGACGCGCTTCATAAGAACTGTTGCACGCCCTGCGGCACGATGGTGTGTACGGCGCGCTGCATCGGTGCTCCTAGCGCGGTGAAGCCCCCGGGGTGCTTTTGAACCGCGAAGTGCCAGTGGTCATTGTCGTCCCGCCATCCCGCGATGAAGGCGATGCCTGGATTGGGGACGAGCGCGGGGTTGTCGCCGTAGCAGTACCGGCCATGCATCGCGGGGAGTGGGCCGCCGAGCGCCGTGATGGGGACGGCGGCCACCGGCGGCACGCCGGCGAAGCCGGGCAGCGCATCGGGGCGCAGGGCCACCGACCGCACATTCGTGCCCGCGCCCATCCGGGCCGTGTAGAAGGCGCGCTCCGCGCTGAGCCTCCGGGCATCAATGTTGACGCCGCCAGCGAGCGCTGCCCCGCCCCAGGCTGCGGGTGCGTTGACCCCAGGATCCCAGGCAATGTGTGTCACCCAGACGTTGGCCGGCCCCGCGCCGCCCGCGGGCGTGGCGACGCAGAACGTGCAGCCGCTGAACATGGCGGTGAAGAAGAACCTGACGTGCGGGTCATTCAGATGCAGTTCGTTCGCGCCCTGCGTCGCCCAGGGTAGCCAGTATGCGGTGTATTGGCGGGTCCACCGCCCCACGGGATTCGCGACGCGGGCGAGCCCGACCTTCATCACCTGCAGCGCCGCGTAATTGGCAGCCGCGTTGGTGAAGGCCAGGCCGGCCGGTGCCGCTGCTCCCAGTGCCTGGCCAAAGGTCTGTCCCGCGGGAATGTTGCCGCCAAAGGCTCCCGCGACGAAGTCAAACGTGAGCACCATCGGTTCCGGGCGGGCATAGACGTTGTCGACCGCCCAGCCCCCCTGACCCAGGTCCATCACGCAATGGCAGGTCGGGCAGGGCTGGGCCGGCAGCGTGACCATGATGAGCCGATTCATGAAACCGAGCGGGTCTGCCTTGAACCTCTTGTTGAGTTCATGCACGCGGCTGTTCCTCCGAAGTGGGCAGGAGTGCAGTGCAATGCACAGTCCAACATGGCGCAAGGCTGTGTTCGCCCGGTGATGCGCTGCGTGGAGGAGCGATTGCGTCCTCGTGGGACGCGGTTTCGTCCCTCCGGAACGCCGCTCGAAGGCGTGGTCCCACTCACGGCGAACTGGATGCGCGCCTCCCGAAGTCCCTGGGAGGCGCGCATCCGTGACTCGGTGGCTTCAGCTTCAGTAGACCACTACCGAGGCGTAGACACTGGTGCCGTTCGTATAGGCCACCAGGGCGCCGCCGTTCGACGGGAGCGCCGCGACCGCTGGCACGGCGCCCGCTCCCACCGTTCTGACATCCGTGGCCAGAATCAGGGTGGCCCCCACGAGCATTCGGTCCAACTGGATGTCGCCCGTCCCCCGCTGGGAGGCGATGTACGCGTTGCCGAGCGCGTCCGCGTCAATCGCCCTAGAAGGAGCGGACGTGACGTCCGTGGGGAGGCCCGGCACCTGGGTGCTCGTCCCCGGCGCGGACATGGGGATGACGTCCACGTTGTTGTCCCCGTTGGTGCCCGTGGCGTAGATGAAGCCGTTGGAGCCCGTCCAGTCCGAGAAGAAAGCCTGCCCCGGCGGGGAGCTCAGCGGGCCGAAGCTGGTCCCCTGGTCGCTGCTGCCGCTGATGTGGAAGGCGGGGGAGTCACTCACCGAGAAGACATCTCCGCTGACCTTGTCCACGAGGACGTCGAAGTAGGCATTGGGCTGATTCACGTCCGTCACGCTGAAGTCGTTCGCGCCTCGCGCGAAGTTCCGGAGGACGCGCACCCCGGCGCTGCCTCGCGAGACGGAGATGTAGAGGGCGTCGCCCCTGGAATCCATACTGATGCTGGGGTTGGCCGCGGTGCTGATGGTTCGCGGCGCCTCCCAGCTTGCTCCCGCGTCGACGGTCCGGGTGAACAGCACCACGCCCGGGCTCGCCGTCGCCGCGACGTACGCGACTCCCGTGGGGCCGCCTTCAATCGCGACCTCCGCCGCGTTGGTGATTCCCAGGGAAGTGGGCTCCACCCAGGTGAGGCCACGGTCCACGCTCACGCTGACATGGACCTCGCCACCACACCGCATGATGACGTAGAAGCGCCCCAGTGCATCCACCGCCGCCTTGCGCCCCATGTTCGAGTTGGCCGTGGTGCAGTTCAGCGTCCCGCTGATGAGCGTGGGGGGCACATTCGAGAAGGCATCCAGTTGGCACGTGGCGTCGCAGCCATCCCCTGGGGTCGTGCCGCCATCATCGCACTGCTCTCCCGTGGCGCTGTCGACCAGGCCGTCGCCGCACACCTCCACGCCCTGGCAGTCCGCCCGGCAGCCATCCCCCGCGACGCGGTTGCCGTCGTCACACACCTCACCTGAATCGGTGTTGCCGTCGCCGCAGAAGGGCGGAGGCCTGACGGTGATGTTGACCGTGGCGGTATTGGAGGTCAGTGCGCCGTCGCTGGCCGTGAAGGTGAACGAGTCCTCCCCATGGAAGTCCACGGCCGGCGTGTAGAGCAACTGGGCGCCCGTCCCAGACAGGGTTCCGTGAGAGGGAGGAACGGTCACCGTGTACGTGAGCGCGTCCCCGTCCACGTCCGTGGCCGCCAACGTGATGGGCGTCGACGTGTTGTAGCTCACCGTCACCGAGGCGGAGGCAGCCACGGGCGCGTCATTGACTGGCGTCACCGTCACCGAGACGGTGGCCGTTGCCTGCTCCTCGCCGTCGGAGACCGTGACCTGGAGGGTGTCCTCTCCGGCGAAGTTCGCGTTCGGGGTGTACGTCACCGTCGCGCCCGTGCCTGTGAGCGT
Organism: Myxococcus sp. CA039A; assembly: GCF_013336645.1. Classification (NCBI taxonomy): domain Bacteria; kingdom Pseudomonadati; phylum Myxococcota; class Myxococcia; order Myxococcales; family Myxococcaceae; genus Myxococcus; species Myxococcus sp. CA039A. The sequence goes on from NZ_JABUMQ010000033.1 coordinate 5,368, forward strand.
GCCGTTGCTCGGCGAGGTGTAGGAGAACACCAGCGCGTCGCCATCCGGGTCCGCCGCGGGGATGGTGATGTTCACCGAGGTGTCCTCGGGGGTGGTCGTGTGGACGTCCTCGACCGTGGGCGCTGAGTTGTTGTCGCAGACGCTCGGCTGTCCCGTGCAGGTGTAGCCCGGCTCCACCTTGCAGACGCTGCTGCAGCCGTCTCCAGAGAGCTGATTGCCGTCGTCACAGATTTCGACCCCACCAATCACCCCATCACCACAGATGGGCCGCAGCGACGTCTCCACCGCGTCCACCAGGTAGAGCGCGAGCACCGCGCCCCTCAGTCGCACGTAGCGATAGGGCTGGTTCCCCGGGTACGTCGCCACCGCGACATGCGTCCCCAGGCCCAGCTCCACCAGGTGCAACGAACTGGAGCCAATGAACGTCCCATCCGCCTTCAGGAAGTCCACCTGGGCCACCAGCGCCAATGACAGACCCTGGTAGTAGACGCGCAGGTCGCCGTTGCCTTCCTCTCCCTGGCCCAGGTCCAGGACCAGCGCCGAGTTGAGCAAGCCCAGCAGTGTCGCCGCCTGCCCGTCCGGAGCGCCCAGCGCCGCGCTCGCGTTGAGCACCGTCGCCGTGGTGCCGGACGCCACCGCATCCGCATACGGGTCCCACGCCAACAAGGCGTCCAGACGCTCACTCGTCAGCGCCCCATCCTCCGGAAGACGAACCTTCTCCTCCAACGGCTCCACGCCACACGCCCCCAGCGACAAGGCCAGCGCAAGGCCCAGCCCCCACGACCACGGCATACCAGGACGGCTTCGCATCGAGTGTCTTCCCCCGAGGAGCAGGATGGAGCCCGGAATGGACCGTCCCCCCCATGGAATGAACGACACCTCTCCTTGCCCGCAACGGCTCTGCGCGCAACACCTTGATGGCCGGCGTCCTCAGACCACCAGCCGACAAGCGCTCGAGGACGATGGACACAATGTCCATGACATGCATTTGCCTGCCTCCGCGCGGCGCCGCCCCACGTGCACTCCGGCGACGCTGTGAGACGTTGGGCGACGGGCACCCCACGCTCCGCGCCGGCTACCGCATCCTCTTCTCCGGACCCCCCTTCGGAGGAACGCTCATGCGTGCCGTGCTCCTGCTGACCCTCATCCTTCCGCTGTCCCTCGCCCAGGCCCAGGGCCTCCAGGCCAGGCCAGGCCCCCTCGCCGTGCCGGCCGTCGCGGCGCCGCCGTTCGCCCAGGTCATCGAGCGCGAAGTGCCGGCCCTCATGAAAGAAGCCCGTATCCCAGGCGCGGCGGTGGGGCTGATTGCCGGAGGCAAGCTGGTCTACGCCAAGGGCTTCGGCTTCGCGGACCACGCGGGCAAGGTGCCGGTGACCCCCGACACGGTGTTCAGCGCCGCCTCCCTGGCGAAGCCGGTCGCCAGCTGGGTGGCGATGCGTCTGGCCGAGCAGGGCCGCGTGCAGTTGGATAAGCCCGTGGCCGATATGCTGTCGCCGTGGCCGCTGGCGCAGAGCCAGTTCGACCATCGACTCATCACAATCCGTCGCCTGCTGTCGCACACCGCGGGCACGACCTTGGGTGGGTATCAGGGGTGGCTCGACTTCAAGGAGCTGCCGAGCCTGGAGGAGTCGCTGGCCGGCAAGACGAATGGACGCGGCGCGGTGGAGCTGTTCGCACCGGTCGGTGCGAAACTCCAGTACTCCGGCGGCGGCTACACCCTGATGCAACTGGCCATCGAGCGGACCACGAAGCGCAAGTATTCAGACCTGGCGCGTGAGCTGGTGTTCCGGCCGCTGGGCATGAAACACAGCAGCGTCGCGATGACGCCGGAGGTGCTGGCCGTCGCGGCGCAGGGACACGGCGACGATGGTGCGCCGGTGCCGATGCGCTACTACGTCGAGCAGGCGCCGTCGACCTTGACCACCAACGTCCGCGACTTCGCCCGCTGGATGATTGCCGGCATGACGAACACCGCCGGCGCGCATCCACTGAGCCAGGCGCAACTGGCCCAGCTGTATACCCCCGCGGAACTGAGCACGCCGCGCGCGCCCGATGCGCCGGCCTACGGCCTGGGCCACTTCATCGAACGCCTCGGTGATGGCAGCACCGCCGTCGGTCATGATGGACGCAACCAGGCCGGCTTCCGCGCCTACTTCTTGATGCGTCCGCAATCCGGCGACGGCATCGTCTTCTTCAGCAACTCCCGCAGCGGCGTGGCTTTGGACCGCATCGTCTGCCTGTGGGGCGCCGACGTGGCCAAGGTCGATGCGGCGACGACCTGCAAGAAATAGCGTCGCGTTCTATCAGGTGCCTGGAGCTGCCTGGTTTTTCGCGGGGCAGCTTTCAGGGACTTTCACCGACAGAAAGGTGCCAGGGCTTTTTCGTGCGCTTCGGGTTCCCATGAATCGCGGCTCGCGCATTAGCCGCCCGAAAAGAAATCCTTCGGAGGCAGTGCCCATGAGAGTTCGGAGTCTTGCAGCGGTCCTTTTCATCGTGTTGTCCGCCTGTTCCGCCGGCACCGTGGACGATTCCCCGCGCCAGGAGTCGCTCGCCGGTGAGCACCAGGCCCTCGAGGCGGGCGAGGTTTCGCTCTTCCTCGACTCGGCGCGCCCCACCATCGCGATGGACAGCGATACCGGTGCGGTGGAGCTGGGGATGAAGTTCCGCGTGTCCGTTCCGGGCACGGTCCGTGGCGTGCGCTTCTTCAAGGGAGGGGCCCAGAATGCCGGTCCGCACCGCGTGAGTCTGTGGAACCGGGCGGGCGCGAAGCTCGCGGAGGCGACCTCCTCGAGCGAGACGACGACGGGTTGGCAGACGGTGCGCTTTGCTTCCCCCATCACCGTCATCGCGGGGACCACCTATGTCGTGTCGTACTACGCGGCGGCCGGACGGTATGGCGCCACCGTGGGTGGCTTCAACACGGAGAAGTCACGCGGCCCCATCCGGGGACTCGCATCGGGCGTGGACGGGGTCAACGGCGTCTATCGCTATGGCGGCGGCTTTCCGACGCAGGGCTACCAGAACACCGACTACGCCGTGGATGTGGTCTTCCTTCCGGACAGCACCGAGCCCTCGCCGGATACCCAGGCGCCGACCGCCCCCTCGGGACTCGTCGCGTCCGCGGCGTCCGCGAGCGCCATCAACCTGGGCTGGAATGCCTCCACGGACAATGTCGGCGTCGCGGCCTACGACGTCTTCCGCGATGGCGTTAAAATCGCCTCCACGTCGAGCCGCACCTACTCGGACACGGGCCTCACGGCGGCCACGGCCTACAGCTACCTGGTGAAGGCGCGTGATGCCGCGGGCAATCTCAGCGCCGACTCGAACGCCGTCACGGCGACGACCGGCTCCAGCCCACCGGCCGGCGGCTTTCCGAACGCGAGCAATACGGGCGTGCCGGCGGGAACGCAGCTCACGCCCTACACCGGAGCGTGCTCCATCACCGTGGCCAACACGCTCATCGACTCCAAGACGGTGAACTGCGACCTCACCATCCGCGCGGCGGGCGTCATCATCCGCAACTCGAAGATCAACGGGAGTGTCTCCACCGACGAGAACTCCACCGGCTTCTCCTTCACGCTCACCGACTCCCACGTCGACGCGGGTGACCGCATCGTCACGGGAGTAGGCGCCGTGAACTTCACCGCCGTTCGCGTGCACGTGCAGGGTGGCAATCGCTCCATCCACTGCTGGCACGACTGCGAGATTCGCGACTCCTACGTCCATGGCCAGATGACGGACGAGACGGGCACCGCGCACGAGTCCGGCATCCGGATGGGCCGGAATGTCACGCTCCGGCACAACACCATCATCTGCGACGCGCCGGACGTGCCGCCCGACGCGGGCTGTTCGGCGGCGCTCACCGGCTATGGCGACTTCGCTCCGGTGGAGAACAACCTGGTGGAGAACAACTTCTTCCCCGGCACGACGGGCGGCTTCTGCGCCTATGGCGGGTCGTCCCAGGGCAAGCCGTACTCGGGCGCGACGAACAACATCCGCTTCATCGGCAATGTCTTCGGTCGCGGTCAGAGCGGGCGCTGCGGCTGGTACGGGGCCATCACCAGCTTCGACACCTCGGAGCCGGGGAACGTCTGGTCCAACAACACCTGGGAGGACGGAACGGTCCTTCCTCCGTCGAACTAGCGAGCAGCGTCAGGGCGGCATCCCGGAGGTCTCAATCGTGTCGCTCGATGGGGACCTCCACGCCCGTGGCCTCCCAGACGTTGCCCTCGGCGGACAGCTGCGTCTGGGTGCTCACGAGCACGGCGCAGTCGTAGACCGTCCGGGCGCCGAAGACGTTGTTGCGCACCACCATGCCTTGAAGGCTTGTGCCGCCCGCATGTCCCAGGTTCACGATGCAACTGCCGCGGTCGAGCCGGTTGCGTTCTACCCTCACGTCGCGCGTGGGCCCCACTTGCTGGTTCACGAAGACCGCCGCGCCGATGTCTTCCCCCGGGCCATGCACGTTGCTGTCGTAGATGCCGATGTCTCGCCCCTCGAAGATGCTGATGCCGTACTGGGCGCCCACCGGGTCCAGTGCGTGGATCCACGAGGACTCCACCCGAGCGCCGGACCGCAGGCCCATCCCCACCACCACCCCATGCACGTCGAGCCGGCGCGCGGTGAAGCCTCCTCCCACCACGCCCCACTGGAGCGTCGAGGACTCCTCGGCGAAGACCTCGATGTCCTCCAGCAGGACGCCCGTCGCCCCTGAGACGTTGATGATGCCGTCAATCTCGCGGGGTACCGGCGCGTGCACGACACACCGGCGTACGGTGCCGTCGTTCGCGCGGATGATGAGTCGACCGTGGATGTCCCGGTCCTCGAGCACGGCCCCCGGCGTGTCCAGCACGACGTCTCCCTCATGCCGGACCAGGGTCGCGCCCGGGGGGACGCCGGTATTCCGCGGGCCGGGAAGGCCCGGGTTGGCCCGGCAGGAGACGTTGGCGGGACAGGACTTGCACGCGCCGTCCTCGCACCGGAAGCCATCCGCGCATTCGATGGGTTCGGAGCACAGGGGCTGCGCGAGCCCGAGGTCCTCGAGCGCGGAGAGCTGGCCGAAGCTCCGCGTCCCTTCGCTCCAGGAACCGGCCATCGGGGCCGGGAGGCCATCCCGGGTCATCCGGACAAGCGCGGCGGGGCCACGGTGGCCCGGGGCCGACTCGGCGCGCATCTCCACCCGCGCGGGGACGGCGAGCGTCCGCATGGAAGGCTCCAGGGCATAAGCCACCCCCACCGACCAGCTCCGCACCCCCAGCTCCCGGAGTGAGACGGTCTCCTCGCTCTCGAGTGCTCCCGGCGGAAGGGTCACCCGGAGGCGACCATCGCGGGAGGTGACGGTGCCGCCTTCGCGCCCGATGACACGCACGTCGGGCCGCCCGCGTGCATCGAAGAGGCCTTCACCACACGCGCACGCGAAGAGGCCCAGGGCCACGACGAGGAGGACGTCACGCATCAGAGTCGGAAGCCCAGGCCGGTGACGGCTTCGACCGCGGGCCGAAGGACCACGCGGTCATTCAGCCTGAACGAGGCGAGCTGTGCCTCCACCTCCGAGAACCAGGAGACCCGGCCCCCGAGGGGCAGCGCATGGGAGAGCACCGCCCCCACGCGTCCGCGGAACGCCGTCCCTTCCGACGTGCTCGCCACCGACTGCCGGACCGCATCCGCACCCAGCCGGCCACCGGCTTCGAGCCCCCGGACAGGAAGCCTCCAGAGCCACGCGACATCCCCGCCCAGGCTCCGGAGCGCATAGGGCAGCCCGGCATCCTGGCCCCGGCCGTCCTGGTATCTCGCGCGGAGCCGCAGCGTCTGGGATGTCCCCATCGCGACGTCCCCTCCCAGCACCAGCGCGGGCGCAAGTCCCATGCCCCGAAGTGGCGGCGTGTTGAGACCGACCGCGGCGAACAACTCCAGCTCCCGTCCGACGGCCTCGCCTCCCTTCTCTCCGCGCTCGGCGAAAGGCCGCTGCGTCAGCGTGACGGTCGTGGCCGTCCGCTCCTCCCCGCGCACGAGTGCGAAGGCGCCGGTCCGGACATCGTCCGCGGTCGTGCGAATCAGCCGGTAGCTTCCGGCACGCAGCGCGAGCTGCCGTGGCTTCACCGGGTCCTCTCGGAGCTCCAGCACCTCGCCGAGCCCCTCGTCGCGCACGACGAGCCAGCGTCTGTCGGGCTCCGTCCCCGGAGCGAAGACGAGACGCGCGTCCGCGTGGCGCAGCTCGGTGAGCACGAGTTCTCCCTTTCCCTTCAGGTCCAGGGCATACGTCGGGCGCTGCGCGACTCCGGAGACCTCGGCCGTGTGGGAGACGGTCTTCGCATAGGCATAGCGATAGGCTTCCTGGAGCGTGATGCGACTGTCTCCATCGGCGTCCGCGGCGCCGCGAAGCCCGGCCGTCAGGTGGTGCGTGAAGAAGCTCCCGCGCAGCTCCGCGCTCTCGAGCGCGTTCTCCCCTGGACCCGAGGACGCGAGAATCGCGGTCCCATCCGGGGACTCGTCGCTCGTGACGTCGAGCGCGAAGCCACCGGGAAGGGCCTTCGCCCCCTTCGGGGTGATGAGCCCTCCGGACCTGCACGCATCCACGAAAGCCAGTCGCACGTGCGCACGCGAGGCCCCGAGCAGCTTCCTCAGCTCGGCGAAGGAGAGGCTCTCGCTTCCCAGCTCCAGGCCTTGCTCCGTGGCATGCCCGGACCAGTAGAGGAGCAGCAGGTTTCGCCGCGAGGAGTGGCGGGCCGCTTCGGCGATGCGCTGTTCAAGCGCTCGCACCTCCGCGAGCAGCCGCGCGCGAGTGGGCTGATGAAGCACGCGCACGTCCTCGCCGTGAAAGCCCCCGAGCTCCTTCAGCGTGTCCGCGAAGCGCGAGGCATCCGCCTCCGCGAAGCGGAGCCGCGCGTGGCCCGGTGCGCCCACGTTGCCGCCGACCGCGAGAGCAAAGCGCCGTTCGGGCAACTGGGCGTTCGCGGAGGCCGCGAAGAGGTACGCGAGGAGCAACGCAAGCCGGCTCATGGCGCGCCGCGCTCGAGCAACACCGTGGCGGTACGAGCGCCGGGGATGTGAACCGCCGTGGGGTCTCGCACCGGGCTCCCCTGGAGGGCCTGCTCCACGACGGCCCAGCTCAGGGGCTCCCGCGACATCACCGCCCAGATCCGCTCCGGGCCTTCAGCCGCATCGAGCACCGCGCTGCCCGGAAGCAGCTGTGTCCCGTCCACCGCGAGTGGTGTCGTCCCTTCCGCGGGCACGAGGCGGGAGACGGCGCCCGTCGAGTCGACGGAGGCAATCCAGACAAAGGCCGCCGCGCCCGGCGCGACCTGGAAGCGGAGCGCCTCTCCTGGTCGCACCCGCTCGCCCTGGGTCGCGGCTCGCGGCGCTCCCTGCCCTCCGATGTAGACGGTGAGCTCCTCGCCCTTGGTCGCATAGAGCGGGGACTCCGGGGGAGGGGAGCGGAGGAAGAACAGGGCGGCCGCGGCGAGGGCGGCCGCCGGCAGCAGTGGCGCCCATCGCGGCAGAGGCCGGGACCTGGCCTGGGTCTTCGCCATCCAGCGAGGGTTCTCGAGGGCGAACGCGCGCGAGGCCTCCTCGGCGGACCGCTCCCAGGTCTGGCAATGGGCGCACCCGGCGATGTGCCGGGCAGTGGCGGGATTCGCGTGGAGCAGATGCTCCTCGAGCGCGAGGTCGCTCGGGCACTGCGCCGTCCGTGCCGCGTTCATTCGAAGACCCCTCGGCGGGCGTTCGCCAGGAAGAGCTGGATGCGCTTGCCGACCGTCTTGCGCGAGAGGCTGAGGAGCTCGGCGGCCTCCTCCTGGGAGTGGCCATCGACGAGCACGAGCCACGCGACCATGCGCTCGTGCTCCGTGGCGCAGGAGAGCGCCTTGAGCGCCATCTGCCGGTCGGCCACCTCCGCGAAGCTGTCCGTGGGCGCGGGCGCGTCGTGGTTCAGCTCCGCCCCGCTCGCCGTCTCCCAGGCATCGTCGCGCAGTTGGGCGAAACACACCCGTGTCGCGACGACGTAGACCCAGCGCAGCTGTTCGGGCTCCGGAGGAAGCCGGGAGCGATGACGCACCAACTGCATGTAGACCTTCTGACAGGCGTCCGCGGCCTCATCTGGGTTGCGCAGGATCTTCAGACACCGGCGGTAGATGGCCGGTCCCAGTCTGCGGCAGACCTCACTGAGGGCATCACCGTCGCGCATCAGGGAAATCCGATGAGGGGGAGGACATCTACCGCTGCGACACCGAGCGTACACCCAGCCTCCGAACGGCGGAAGACGGAGCGGCAGGGGCGGTTCAGCGCGCCGCGGTGCCGCCATCCGGGTTGGAGCCGGGGAGGTTGATGCCGAGCGCGTTCGCGAGGAGTGAGGGCGTCGCATCCCCCGGCAAGACGGAGGTGAGCCTCCCTCCCGCCCGGCGCTGACTCGCGCTCCTTCAGTGGGGGGAAGGCGGCTCGCCGTGAGCATCGATCACCGTCGTGATGCGCGTTTTGACGCACTCATGCAGGGTGGCCGAGCTTCTCCCTCTTCATGGGACGGTCCATCGTCCACGTTCGCCACGAAGATGGGCCTTTGCCGTTTCTACCGTGTCGCCGCGAGAGGCCCTGCTTCTCAGCTTGAGTTTATCGCTTTTGCTCAGGTCTCTCCAAGGCTCGAACATGTGTGAGGTTCGCGACTGCCAGAGAACAACGCCCCTCCAGCCACCTCTCAGCGACTGCTCGTGAAGAAATGAATCAAGCTTCTGAGTGAGTGATATGGGTTTCAGCTCTTTGCTGAGAAGAAAGTCGAGGATCGCAGGTTGTCTTGATTGAACGGCTCTGACGATGGAGGTCGCGACGACGACTGTGCGCTGGTTTGGAAAGGCATGCTTTGAGAGCATGGACTTGACGTCACTCAGCCGGCCTTCGTCCACGGCCTGGTATACTTTCTTGGCGACTTGCTTTTCGCGTGCGTTCGTGACGAGCCAGAGCGAGACCAATCCCGCGAAGGGTAGAAGAATCAAGAGCCAGTTAGTCCGCGTCTCCATGAGTTCAGCATATCGTTCGGCTGAGAGGGGCTGACAGAAAATGGGGGCACACCACGCCCTCCGGGCCCACGCCGGCGCTCGACCGACCACATGTGCCGACAAGGCCTGGACGCCCCGAGGGGACAGGCCCAGGGCGTAGCCACCAGCGGAGCAAACTTTCATGATGGACCAGGCAGGCCACATGGCCCCGCGACTCATCGCGGGGGCGCGGGCCTGGCGCCTGAACGAGGACAGACCGTGGAATCCCGAGACCTCTCCGCACCCGCCTGGTCGGCGTTCAAATCCTGGCTGCTCAAGCTGCCCGGCGTCCCCATCTCCCGCCTCCGGCTCCTGACTGGCGGCTGTCCGGCGGAAGAGCTGCCCGCGCTCGCGAAGGAACTCAAGCGCGTGCGGACCGACTTCAAGAAGCGCCCCAATGAGGTCTCTGCCCCCGCGGATGAGGGACTCCGGAAGGACTACGCGGCGCTGGGTGTGCCCTGGTCCGCGTGGAGCGAGGTGGCGAGCGAGGTCCAGCGCGACCTGAAGCGCAAACGGTACGCGCGCTGGACGGGGGCTGATGCGCTCGAGTTCCCGGAGGGGCCTTGCACCGCGGACCTGGTGACCGTCTTGTTGTTCGGAGGCGTGGAGCAGGCACGACCCCATCTGCTGCGCCGCGCTTCGCTCGCCGCGGGCTCGCTGGAGGCGCTGTGGTGCCGGTGGCTCGCGGGTGAGCCGCTCGAACCCGAGACGCTGCGCGCGTTCGCGGGGGCTCCGGAGCAACTCGCCGAACCCCTCTACACCCCAGGCATCGAAGAAGTGCTGCCGCTGTTCTTCGTCGAGCCGGACATCGCACGCGCCGAGCGGGCGCTGGAGGTTGCCTCGGCGAAGTTGGGCTCGTCCCGGGCGCAACCGTTGATGGACTTCCTGCGCTCCCTTCTCGGACTGTGGCGTCAGGACACTTCGGTGGAGGAGGTGGGGGCGCGCTTCGATACGAGTGTCGCGACCCTCTCGCCCTCCGAGGTCGCCCAGCTGAGCGCGCCCGCCTATCTGTATGGCCGATACATCGAGGCACTCCCTCCGCACGTGCTGCTGGAGCGGGTGGGCTCGCGTCTGGAACGCATCGCCGTGCCTGCCCGGGTCGCGGATGTCCAGCCCGTCATGGAGGCCCTCGCCGCGCTTGAGGAGTTGACGGCCCTGGGCCTGGGCCTCCGCGTGGAGCAGCGGCCCGGGAATGTTCTGCTCTCCGCGCAGGAGCCGGAGGCTGGGGGAGGGGACGAGTTCCTGTAGCGCTGGTGTATGGGCGATGTGCGTCATCCAGACGGATGACGCCAGGGCGCGCCCGAGCAAGCCGCTCGATTATCTCATTCCACACAGACGCCATATACATGGCGAGTTAAGCTCGAAATCAGTCTATTCCCGCTTTTGATGCGATAGACTTCATGGCATGAGAGAACCTTCCAGCACACGAGCGGCGGCTTGGAGTCTGGCCATCATGGGGGTGTTCATCGGCGCCTGCGGGAACGCGCCCCAAGCTGAGCGCGATGAAGCTCAGCCCGCGCCTTCCTCGATGCCGGCATCCATGCTCTCGGTGGTCCCGCTCTTCGACTCCAGCACCCCGCTGGAACCCGCGGTCGTGGTGGATACGCCGACGGCGCTCATCACCCGCCTCGCGGACCGGTCGCGTGATCGCCACGCCCGTGAATCTCAGTTCCAAAGCTACGAGCACTACCTGCCGCTGTACTTCGAATACCGCACCCACGGCATTGAGATCATCGACAGGGTCGCCAAGGGGGGCGGCGACATCACCGTCAACATCACCACGCTCTGGCCCTTGGACACGCCGGACTTCCGCGCGTTCTACCAGGGGCAGGCGGTGCTCTCTCAGTATTGGTTCAACGTGGACATGACGCAGGTGGATCCACTGCGCTACACGGCCACCATCAATTACAATGCGAAGGAGAACCGGCGGATCCAGGTGGGCGACCGCATGGAGATTGAAATCAGCCCGTTCCTGCTCCCTCCCGTCGTGGGACGCGCCAACTATTACGGGACGGCGTTCCTCTACATCGTGGGCCAGGGCGGCATGGTGCCCTGGGAAGGAAGGGGCTCGAACCTGGACTCGTTTCCCCTGCCGGAGACAGCCTGGCTGGGGGGGCGCACGACGCTTGGCTACAGCTACTCGAACGAGCCGGCGCACCTGTTCAAGCAGATGGCGACGAACACGGCGCCAGGGAACGCCCAGCCATTCGTCGAGGGGCGGCGCCTGCATCACACCGACTTCAGCGATGGCTCCCACTCGGAGGCTGGCAACCCAAGCCTCACCGCGCAGCAGAACAAGCTCGGGCCCTCCTATATCGGTCGCAGCTGCGTGGCCTGCCACACCAACAATGGCCGCGGGCTTCCTCCCGGCCCGGCGACGTCCGTGTATACCTTGCGGTTCTATGTGAATGACGCGCCCTGGGCGGACCTTCACTACAAGCTCAACGGAGGCGCCCAGCAGAGCTTCCGGATGGCGCATGACAGCTCCAACGCGAACACCCATCTCCTCAAGAACATCCCGGCGGGCACGGCCGTCCAGTACCACTTCACCATCGGCAACACCTCGGGGGGGCTGAGCACGACGTCCCCGGTGAGCTTCACGGTGAACGGCGGTGGTGCCAGTGGAGGGAATCCTGGCCACGTCGTCCTCGCGCCTCCTCTCCTCTATACCGTCAGAGTGGGAGCGGTCGGCACCACCGTGACGGCGCATCCTGCACTGGGGTGGGTCCTGCAACCGCAGAGCACCAACGGGAGCCCCGAGGGCAACGTGAGCATCTCGGGCTGGGCGGTGACGGGCGGCACGTTCGGTGATGGCACGGGCTATCAGTTGCGGCGCCCCCTCTACAGCTTCACGGGGCCCGTTCCCACGTACCATTCGGCCCGAATCACTCCGCCCCTGGTCGGGATGGGACTCTTGGAGGCGCTCGATGAGACCATGATTGCCAGCCTCGCCGACCCCAACGACGCCAATGCCGACGGCATCTCGGGTCGCATGCAGACCGTGGTTGATCCACAGACGGGCCAGCCGCGCATGGGGCGCTTCGGTTGGAAGGCGGGCAAAGCGAGGCTCAGGCATCAGATCGCGAGCGCGCTCAATGTCGATCTTGGCGTCACCACGTCTGTCTTCCCGGTTCCGGATTGCGGCTCGGGACAGACCTGTGTCGGAGCAAGCACCGAGTTGGCTGACGCGGACCTGGATAAGATGGTTCGCTACGTCGCCCTGCTCGGGGTCCCCGCGCGCCGCAATCTCAATGACGCTGTGGCGCTTCAAGGGGAGGGCCTCTTCGGCAGCGTGGGCTGTGCCCGGTGCCACGTCGCGACGTTGGCGACCAGCCCGTATCACCCCCACACCGAGCTGCGCAGCCAGGTGATTCGTCCCTACACCGACATGCTGTTGCATGACATGGGACCGGGGCTGGCGGACAACCTCCCCGAGGAGGGGGCCACGGGAGCGGAGTGGCGCACGCCACCCCTTTGGGGCATTGGCTTGACGGCTGGCGTCAGCGGCGGGGAGGCCTATCTGCATGACGGCCGTGCTCGCAGCCTCTCCGAGGCCATCCTGTGGCACGGTGGAGAGGCTGAGTCCTCCAAGGAGGCCTTCCGCACCCTGGGCGGCTCCCAGAGGGCGGCCCTGCTCAAGTTCATCCAGTCACTCTGACGGGAGTGATATTGGTGAGGGCAAGGAGCAGGACATGACCATCACCATCACCGCCTTTGAACGCTCACCTGATCGCGGCAACGGATTGGCGCGGGACATGCGGGTGCGCTGGGCGCTGGAAGAGGTGGGCCAGCCCTACGACGTCCGTCTGCTGTCGTTCGAGGCGATGAAGGAGCCCGCGCACAAGTCGCTGCATCCGTTCGGTCAGATTCCGACCTATGAGGAGGGCGATCTCGCCTTGTTCGAGTCCGGCGCGATTGTCTTCCACATCGCGGAGCGCCATGCCGGCCTGCTGCCGGAAGACGCGAATGGCCGGGCGGGCGTGATTGCGTGGATGTTCGCGGCGCTCAATACGGTCGAGCCGCCCATCTTCGACCGCAGTCTGGTGATGATTCTCGAGCGCGACCAGCCCTGGTACGAGCATCGCCTGCGCGCGCTGGACACCCTCATCCGGAAACGGCTGGATGATCTCTCCGCGTTTCTCGGCGACGCGGACTGGCTAGGCGGCGCCTTCAGCGCGGCCGACATCCTCATGGTGACGGTCCTGCGCAGACTGCAGACGTCGGGCATTCTCGAGGCGTATCCGAACCTCGCCGCCTATATCGCCCGCGCCGAAGCGCGGCCCGCCTACAAGCGTGCGTTCGCCGCGCAACGAGCGGTGTTCAACGCCGCCCCGCGGACCGCGTGACGGCACGGGCCCGCGCCGGGTCAGGGCTGCAGCGCCAGTCGAAGCGCGTCGATGAACCCGGGCCTGGGGTCGTTGACGGGACGGTTCTGGTCGTCCTCCGGCTCCTGCGCCCACTTCCTTCTGCGTCTTGAATAATCCCTCGCCCTTGTCGTCCAGGACGGCGCGCAGGTCGCTGTAGCCGTACTTGCCCTCTTGCTTGAGCTTCTCCATCGCGGTGACCACCTGGTCGCCCGAGACGCCGTGGCTCAACCTCAGCGACACGAACCGCTGCGTTCCGGACTTCGCGCGAAGGCAGTGCGAGAACTACAGTCACAGACGGCCCATGCTTTCATTCCTCCTGCCACTCCTTGTCGCCATCGCGCCCGCGACCTCCCCGGAGATTTCGTCGGCGAACCTCAAGAAGACCCCCGCCTTCCAGGACTGGCGCGGCGGACGCTTCCTCTTGGAGGAACTCTGGGTCGAACTCCCGGAGGCCGGACTTCGCGTGGGCTACTTCGTCGTCCCCAGCCCACGGACCCGCGAGTCCTCGGATACTCCTCCGTTCCATGACGCCTTCTTCGTGGTGGACCCACGCACGGGGCAGCCCGTTGCCCCGGCCGTGGTACGAACGAGTCAGCCCCTCAATGGCTGTCCGGAGATGGGCAAGGTCTCTCGGCTTACCCCCGAGCCCGAGAGCGCGACCTCCGCCGCGGTCCGTTTTGGCAATGGTGCTCAGCGGTGTCTGCTCCGGCTACGGCGCGTGAAGGAGGCCTGGGTCGTCTCCCTCTTCCCGGATGAGGCCCGCTCCCCCGTGGAGACCTTCCCAGCGGCGGCTGCCGCCCTGGAGAAGGTGCTGGGTCCCCGGGACGGAGGGGCTCATAAGCTCAATTGGTCCTACCTTCCCAACTCCCGCTGGCTGCTCGCCGCGTCCCAGAAGGAGTGCGGCCTGTGGGTCGTCGACAGCCTCACCTCCGAGGTGAACGCCACCGCCAGCGAGGCGATGACCCGGGAGCTCTGCGGGTGTCTCGATGAGACCATCTCCTTCGGAGAAACGGAGTTCGAACTCCCCCAGACGGTGTACTCCATGAGCTGGACGGGCGGAGGCACCGCGCTTCCGACCTGTGATTGCACGTTCGCGCAGACGGGCGAGGCTGGCGTCAAGTGCTCGGCGTACATGGGGCGCGAATACTCCCTCCCGGAGTTCGAGGAGATGGCAGAGGACGGAAGGCTGACGAAGAAGTGGGAGGACGAGAACCTGAATGAGTTGGAGGATTTCCGTCGCACCCACCAGGGCCTGCTCGCCGCGAACGAGGAGGCACTCACTCAGTGGAGAGCGGGGCAGCAGAAGGCGGCGCTCGCGGCGTGGACCACGCTGTACCGGACATGGCTCGAGAGCGGCCGGCTCACCATTGAGGGCACCCTGGCCGCGATCACCGTGGAGGACGCCAGCCTGAGGAAGCAGATGAACCAGCAGTTGAATGCGACCATCGACCTCCGGGCGGAGATCCTCAACAACCTCGGCTTCGCGCTGTGGTCCCAGAAGGAGTGGTCACAGGCCGAGGCCGTCCTCGACGAATGCCTGGCGCTGCTCACCGAGACGGGCCACGAGCGCAACGTGCTCCACCTGAATCGGGGCGATTTGTTTCGGGACATGGGGAAGGGACCTGAGGCCATCAAGGCCTATCGGTCCTTCCTGCAGCGCAAGGGCACCGCGGCTCAACGCAAGCACGCGGAGCGAGAATTGCGGAAGCTGGAGCCGGGTTCGAAATGACAGTCTGGATGCCGGGACTCACGTCTGTCAGGGCGAGAGGAACGGCAGCAGCTCTCCTGCCTTCTGCCACATCACCGCTGGATAGGCCTGTGCCGAGCTGAAGCCCTTGTTCGTGAAGAGGTACTCGTAGGTGGACTGGTACGACGCCTTCCAGCCGTAGCCGGAGTGGTCGGTTTCGTTCCACTCCGCCTGCGGGATGCCCATTGCCTGGAGCGCCGTGCCGAGCCACTGGTTGTAGAGGAGGCCCGACCACAGGAAGCTGCCCTCGCTGCCCGTGCTCGAGTCGCCGCTCACCTTGCGAGTGATGTTCCGGTAGTCGCAGTAGTTGCCCGTCTTGAGGGCGCCCCCCGCGCTCCCGGCCGTCACCACAGGGACGGAGAAGGAGAAATGGGGCGTGTTGCCGTTCTCCTGCCCCCACGCGAGCAGCGAATCATCCAGCAGGGTTCCGCCCGCGCCGTTCGAGAACCGCTCGAAGCGAGAGACGAGGTCGAGGAACACTTGCGAGAAGAAGACCTGGTTGAACTGGACCACCAGGTCCTGGTTCGCCCCGGGCACGGTCGAGGGATGAACGACGTTGTTGTGCCAGTCCTCGCCTTGGGGCGCGCGAGGGGTGAAGGTCAGGTTCTGGTTGTGCTCGTCGATGCTGATGGTGGCGACGCGACAGACGCCGCAGTTCATCGCCACGGCGAGCACTTCGTTGATGAGCCGGAAGTACTCGACGTTCTTCGCCGGGTCTCCCGCGAAGGAGCTGGAGTTTCGCAGCGACAGGTTGTCGGTGGTGGGACGGGCCGGCACCTGGCAGCCGGTGCCGGTGGTCTCCAGCCGGCGCTGCAGCTCCGCGACCGCGTCGATGTGCTGGTCCAGTCGCCCCCTGTCCTCGGCCGAGAGCCGACCGTTGCCGTTGCGCAGCCGCCGGTAGCTTTCGAGGACCTTGTCCACCACGGGAGTCCGGGCGGTGCCGGGACTGCTGCTACCGGCCAGCAAGGTGTCGAAGAGGGCGAGCGAGCTCTCGGTGCCGCCGATGGAGCTGGAGGCGACTCCGGAGGAGCGAACCCCGGGGGTGTTGTATCCCCAACTGCCGGTCGAGGTGCTTGCGCCGGCGATGGCGACGCTTCGCTTCCGGACGGAGGCGACGCTCGGGTAGAAGGCCGGTGAGTAGGCCATCACCTGGTCGATGGTCGCTCGAGGTGAGCCGGGCCTCTGCTTGTCGAAGTCGTAGTAGCCCAGCGGGGCGCCGAAGTTGTGACCCATGTACAGGGGGAAATCGAGTCCCCGCAGGATGTTCATCTTCGAGATGAGCGTGGGCGTGAGCACGGACGACTTCGCGGTCAGCACCCGGCTGATGACCGCATCTCCGTTCGCCTGGGCCGTCGCGGCCAGGTCTCCCCGCCGGACGTCGTGGTCCGCGTAGAACAGGGACTGCGTCAGCGCCGGGTCCCCCGGCCACATGCTCGCGCCAAAGATGGCGCCGTGGGGGGTGCGGAAATGCACGAAGGACTTCGGGCGCCCGGCGGCCTGGGCCTTCGCTTCGCGCGGGCTCAAGAGCGATGGGAGCAGCGGCAACGCCAGCACGGCTCCGCCCGCGCCGCGCAGGAACATGCGGCGGTCCCATCGGAAGACAGGTGTGTTGCTCATTGGAAGCTCCTCTGCTTGAACGTGGGATGCTGGACGACGGTCTTCAGCAGGTCGGCCATCGGTGCGCCGCTGCGCGCGACCGTCTCCATCTCTGAAAGAAGGCACCCATCGCGGGAAGTGGACTCCACGCGAGCGTGCGCGAAGCGGAAGTAGTGTTGCGCGACGCAGGACTCGAAGAGCTGGCTGTCGTCAATCATCCGCGACAGCTCCGAGGCGCTGGAGATGACGCGTTGCTCGGAGTCGTAGAGCAACACGTCCGCCGAGGTGTCCACGGAGGGTGTTGCCGTCTCGTGGCCCTGAGGGTTGAACAGCCGCTCCACGTCGCGCTCCCGTCCGAGCGCGTCGAACCCTTCCAGCACGAAGCCCGGTGGATTGATGGTGTTGTTATGACATCCCCCACAACTGCCTCCGGAGGTGAGCTGGCTCACCACCTGTCGCGTCGTCATGCGCTCCGTCGGCGCGGGCGGCCTGGTGCTGGCATTGGGCGGAGGGGCCCCGACTTGCTGGCAGAGCAGGGCGTTTCGCACCAGGTAGCCCCTGTGGATGGGCCGCGTCGACGGGGTCCCCGTGGCCAGCAACGCCGCGCGGGTCAGCAGTCCGCCGCGGTTCTGGGACGGCATGACCGGCGCCGGACCGGAGCCACTCCAGACGGGGACACCGTAGATGCCGGCCAGGAAGGGGTCCGCCGTGTAGGACCTCTTGTCATGAAGGAAGTCGCTCACCGTGCCACCGGACACGACGGTGTTCCAGGCGGAGAGTTGGACGTCCTCGAACATCGCGGTGCGCGTGGCGTCCAAGGGCATCTGCGCTCCGACGAAGGACCGGTAGACCGGGTCGTTGCGGAGCGCCTCCAGCGATGGCAGCTCCTCGAGCCGCAGCCACTCGCTGACGAACTCATCCAGGGAGCCTCGCAGTTGGGGGCTCTTCATCATCCGGTCGAGCTGGGCGCTGAAGCCGCTCTCGGTCAGGAGCGAGCCATCGGTCGCCGCGGCCCAGAGCGCGTCGTCCGGAGGCGCCTGCCAGAGCTGGTAGGACAGCTTCGCGGCCAGCTCGAACGCGGAGAGGGGGATCACCGGCTGGCCGGCGGCGGTGCCGTGCTCGACGCGGTAGAGAAACCAGGGCGAGTTCAGGACGGTGGTGATGACGTCCGCCACCGCCGCCCTGTTCACCGGCGTGGCCCCGGCGATGTCCGCGAAGGCGGTGACCTCCGCCGTCGGCAGCGGGTAGCGCAGGACGCGGGAGCCCCATCCCCGGATGAAGGTCTCCAGGCAGGCCCGGTCGTTGGCGGTCTGGCTGTCGCTCGCGCAGCTTCCCAGGAGCGCGTTGCGGCGCGCGTCGGTGCTGGTGAGTTCCTGGGCCACGGCGTTGCCCAGGTCATACATGACGTCAATCTGGGTCTGCTGGATGGACTGGTCCAGCCGGCTGAAGCCACCCTTCAAGTCACCAGGCGCGGGAGTGCGCTGGTCCGTGGGGTAGCGGGCAAGGAGGGGCGTGAGGTTCTCCCAGACAGCGTCGGCCTCGTTCGGCAGCGCACGGGCAATAGAGAAGCGAAGCGAGTTCATCACCTGCGTCCGGGACAGCCGTGGAAACGGAAGGTCCGAGGGGACGGCGCTCGCGTCACAGGAGAACTTCGCTGGCGCCGGACGGACGGAATCGGACGTGGCCGGCGGAGGCGGATCCGGTTCGTTTCCGCCGGGGTGATGGGTGTGCTGGGCGGAGCCCTCACAGGCGACCACGCCAGCGCAAAGAAGCAGGATGCCCACGGAGCGAGGAAGCGTCATGTCCCTGGCTACGCGTGGAGCCGAAAATACTTTCCTGCCCGGTGGGCCACGGGCGACGGTACTCTCGCCATCACCGCATGCTTGCTCTGCTCTGCGCGTTCTCCCTCGTCGCCCTGACCCAGTCCCCGGTGGTGTCGGTGTCGTTCGACCTGCGCGCGCTTCCCGAGCAGGACTATCGGCGGTGGGACGCGGTGGAGTTGGAGCGCAAGGTGGCCCTGCGGCTGATTCAGGAGGGCTTCGCGGTCGTCTCCCCACAGAGTCCGGCCCAGCTTCGACTGCGTGCGAGCCGCACTCCCGAAGGGCTGTTGCTCGAGGCCGTCGGGCCGCGGCAACGAGTGGAACAGGGCGTTCGAGTGGGCCGGGGGTCCATCGCGGAGCTTCATCTGGAAGTCGCACAGAAGCTCTCCGAGATGACGCGGGCGGTGCAGCCCGAGCCGGAGCCGCCTCTGCCCGATCCGGAGCCGCCTGTGCCCGAGTTCGTGCTCCAGCCTCCCGTGGAGGTGGCTGCCGCCCCAGAGCGCCCCGAGCTGGACCTGGGCCTGGGGCTGGGGACGCTCTGGCACGGAGCTGGAGTCGATCCACACCTCCTGCTCTCCGTCAGGCGGAGCCTGGGGGCCTTCGGCCTGGAGGCGGAGGCGGGGCTCGGGGTGTCCCGCGATGCGGCGCTGACCGTGTTCGAGGCGCAAGGTGGCGCCTTCTTCAGTTATCGGCTCCCCGTGGCGGAGCGCCTGCAGCTCGAACCGGGTGTGGGCGCGGGCCTCGTCCTCCACACCTTCCGACTCGAGGACGCCTGGGCGTCGGGCCGGACCGGTACCCAGGTGTCTCCCGCGGGGTGGGCCCGGATGAAGCTTCGGTGGCGGTTCACCGAGCGTCTCGCGGCGGAGTTGCGCGTGGCGCTGGGGGTGCTGCGGCCCGTGACGCATGTGCGCGAGGGCGAGACACTGTGGTCTCGGGGAGGGGTGAGGCTCGAAACCGGCGCCCAGCTTTCTTGGGGGCAGTAGCCTCCGAGGAAAGTTTCTCCCGCTTCAATCGTAGGTTCGCAGGTGATGGATGTCGCGTGCTCCGCACTCAAAGGCCCCGCTCGCCCTGCCTGCTCGGCCTGTGTCATTCGACACGCTCTACGAGGAGCACGCCGAGGCCGTCTACGTCTGGGCCATGCGGTATGCGGCGGGTCGGTCGGGCTGGGCTGAAGACGTCGCACATGACGTCTTCCTCAAGGCGTGGGAGCACCAGGCCTGGCTGCGCGAGGAGGATGTGAGGGGCTGGCTTTTTCGAGTCACGCAGAACGTGGCGTTCTCCTCCCTGCGGCGCGAGAAGACGTTCCGACAGCGCATCGCCGAGCTCTTGTTTCCTGTGCACCCCGCGGAGACGGAGTCCACGCCGGAGGCGGCCCTCGTGCGGCGCGAGGCGTTGCGCAGCGCCACGGCGACGTTGGACCGCTTGCCGGGGCAGGAGCGGGTGGTGATGACCTTGAAGCTTCTGGACGACCTGAGCCAGCGCGAGATTGCCCAGCTCCTCTCGTTGTCAGAGGGCTACGTGTCGAAGTTGATCAGCCGCGCCCAGGGCCGTCTGACGGCCTGGGGATGGAAGGTGGATGATGGCTCCCCGTGACTTCCGTGCAGAGCTCCGGCGTGAAGACCCGCTCCGCCGCGAGCAAGGGATGCCACCCGCCGTCCGGGCCCGACTGTGGTCGCGGCTGCGGGACTCACGCGCGCCGAAGTCCGCATGGCACAGGCGTCCCGTGTTCTGGGGACTCGCCGCGTCGGCGGTGGCGCTGGCCTTCGTGGTGTTCTTCATGCGGGCTCCCTCCACACGCTCTCTCGGGGGACTCGAGGTCGCGCGGGCCAGTGCGGACCTCGTGGCGCGGGAAGATGCCGCGGGTGTGGTGATTCAAGGAGGCGAGGCCGCCCTGATGGACGTGGCCCGAGGCATCACCCTCCGGAACCAGGGGCCGCTCGTCGTTCGCCGTGAACCCTCCGGCGTGCGACTGGTCCACGGTCGCGCGGAGTTCTCGGTGAATCACCGCCAGCCAGGCGCGCCTCCTGCCGTCGTGCTCGTGTCGGGCGGCGCCATCGAGGTGATGGGCACGCGCTTCACGGTGGAGGAGCGGGGAGGGGAAGGCACCGTTACCCTGCACGAAGGTGCCATTGCCTTTCGTGGGCTCAGTGGCGCGGTGGTTCCCGTGGGGGTGGGGCAGACGTTGGCGTGGCCGGTGGCCGTGCCCTCCGAGCCAGCCCTTCCGGAGCCTGCGCCTCCCGAGTCGGGAAGGCCCGCACCGCTGGCGGCGCCCAGCCCGAAGCTTGCTCCCACGCGCGTTCCCTCCACACCGGTTCGTACTCCGAGCGCGGAGGACGTCTTGCGAGAGCTGGAGGTCCTTCGCGGTCGGCGCGAGTTCGAGCAAGCGGCGAGGTACCTCGAGGAGGCGATGCGCAAGCAGCCGGTGGCGACGCGGGAGCGCCTGAGCTTCGAGCTGGGCTCGTTGCTGACGTACCAGCTCAAGGACGCGCGGCGTGCCTGCTCCCACTGGGCTCGGCACGAACAGCAGTTCCAGCGCGGGCACTACGCGGAGGCGGTCCAGCGTGCCCGTGGGACGCTGGCCTGCGAGGGCCGAGACCGCGAGAGCGCGCGATGAAACGGGGAGGCTGGAGCCTGCTGTGGCTGGCAGCGGCGCTGACCGCGTGCGAGCCCGCCATCATCGACCATTCGGCGACGTCCAATCTGCTCGATGCCGAGTCGGCTTCCCTGGAGACGGGGCCTGGCGCCTGGATTGCGTGGTACGGCGTCACCGCTTCGAGAGCGTCCACCGACGCGAGAGAAGGTGAAGCAGTCCTGCGCGTGGAGGTGACCGAGCCGTATGGCTGGGGCGTGCACCTCGACAACTGGCCCGGGTTCGCCGCATCCCCGGGGGCGCACCGCGCTTCGTTCTGGGTGCGCGGGACGTCGGAGCGCTCCCCGGTCGCCGAGATGCGGGTCAGCTGGCGGGATGCAAGCGGCCGGGAGCTGCAGTCGGACCTGCTCTCCAGCCCGGTGCTTTCCTCCAAGTGGGTCCGGACCGCGCGCGAGCTGACGGCTCCAGCGGGAACGGAACGGATGTCCGTGGCAGTGACTGGCGCCGAGGGCGTCCTTGGCGAGGTCATCGAGCTGGATGTGCTGGTCGTTCAGGCATTGAGCGCACCTTGAGCAGCTCCTGAGCCTCCACTCTTGGCTTGGGTGGTGTGTCAGTGAACACAAACTTGCCCCGCATGTTTAGCGTGGTATTCGTGTTTGTGGGTTCTTGAGAGGAGCGCGCCGCTATGATGCAGCGACGATGGGTGTCTTTTGGATTCATTGGGGCAATCTTGCTTCTTGCCGCGGCTCCAGCATATGCGGCGGGGTGGGTGGTCTGCGGCACGCTGAGTCAGTTCGAGACCGACAAATGCACGCTCCCGGGTTATCCGCCCGCTCAGTATGAGTACGCGATTGTTGATCTCACGGACGAGCCTATCCGGGTCATGTGCAGTTATTGGAACCATGGGGCGCGCGTCTACAATGTGTCGCCATTTTTCGTGAATGCCGATAACCCAACCGTCGACCAGTATTGGGGCGGGTTTGCCTATTATCGGGGGACCCAATCGCCCGGAGACAATTGCCCGGGCGGAGGGTGGGTTCATAAGTATTGGTTCTTTTATGACGGCGGCAAGATTGGCATGCCGGGTGGGCGCGGCTGCCTGAATCCTCAAGTCTGGTGCCGCGCGCGGTGATGCGGAGAGGGCCTCCTCGCCAATGGGGCGTGGCCCCGAGCACGAGGAGGCCCCTGAAGGCGTCGATTAGAAGATGCCCTGTCCCGGCGTGAGGATGCGGTCCGGGTCGTAGCGTCCCTTCGCGTGCTCGAACCGCTCCCAGGCGGGGTGGAAGTGGCGGCGCCAGTCGCCGGAACTCATGGGCACGGCATCCACGGGATAGATCTTCCCGCCGATGGCCGTGAGCCGGTCGAAGATGGCGCGGTTCTTCCGCACGAGGGAGGCGACGTTCTCCGGCGTCGGTGGAATGGCGGTGCGCAGCAGCGAGAAGAGGAAGACGTGTCTGTCGTTGGGCGTGCGCAGGAAGGGCGCGGTCAGCTCCGAGGCGCGGAAGGGGTAGAGCAGGATGGGCCCCTGTCCCATGTCGGCCTCGGTGGTCTGTGAGAGGACCTCCTGGACGAAGGACTCGGCGGCCCGGGCGGGGACGAACATGTCCAGCCACGGATGGGGGAAACCCCAGACGCCGAGTTGCTTGAGCAGCTCGACGAGCGGCGCGAGCCGGTTGGCGAAGTCGAAGTAGCTGCCATCGCTCACCTGGAGCGTTCCCGGCTGGAAGCCCAGGCCCGCGAGCAGTCTCGCATCGTGCGGCTCCGAGCCCGGGGTGAAGTACTTCACCACCTCGAGCTGATACGCCCGGCCCCCGTTGGAGCCGACGGCGGAGCCCTCGACGTAGTCGAAGCGACCGTCCTCGATGAGCCGCCGCTGGTCCTCCATGAAGCGGTGGAGGTCGCTGTACAGCGCGGTGTACGTCCGGGCGCGGGGCGGCACTTCGACGAGCCGCACCCTTGCTCGCACGATGATGCCGAACTGGCCCAGGCCCGAGCGCACGGCGTCGAACAGGGGCCGCTCACGCCAGCGCGAGCACCGCACGAGCTCACCCCGCCCCGTGACGACGTCCATTTCCAGGACGTTGTCCACCTGGAGGCCCCAGCGAAACGCCTGCCCGCCGATGCCCCCCGCCGACAGCGTCCCACCGATGCTCAGCTCAATGTAGTCGGTCAGCACCGGCGGACTCTTGCCGCACGGAAGCGAGGCCTGGAGCAGTTCGTGCCACCGGACGCCCGCATCCACCCAGGCGCTGTCCTCGTCAATCTCGTGGATGGTCGACAGCGTGGACATGTCGATGACGATGCCCGCCGCCACCTGGGATTGGCCGAAGGTGCTGTGACTCTCACCGAGGCCCCGAGCGGCGGCTATTTTCAGGCCCTGGCGCCGCGCGAAGCGGACCATGGCCACGATGTCCTTCACCGAGCCCGGAACGAGCACCGCCCACGGCGTGCGGTGGAGGATGTGGCCGAAGTCCTCCGAGGCCGCGGTCCGCGACGCCGTGTCCATCAGCAACTCGCCATCGAGTGGCGGCAGCGGGGCCGAGCCCGCCTCCAGCGTGGAGGCCCAGCTTCGGCTCAGGGGATTGAATGCCACGGCCACCAACGCACCTTGGAGCAACGTCCTCCGGGAGACGGTTCGACTCGACATTCACTCCTCCTTCTTCGTCGGAGACTTCTAGCCCGAGGCTGCTTCCCCCAACAATTGCCCTCTCCTCGGGCGCGAACGCATGGTGTGCAACGCACCCGTTCCGAGCATGGAACGAACGGGAACCGCTCCGCGCCACTGCACGCCCGAAATCGCGAGCCCGGAGCGCCCATGGCTCACGCGGCGGACGTACTCCGGCGGTAGCGTCCCGGGCTCATCCCCGTCCAGCGCTGGAAGGCGCGTCGCAGGGCTCGTGCATCTGAATAGCCCACGCGCTCCGCGATACCCGCGACGTTGAGCGAGTCGTCGGCAAGCAGCCGGCGGACCTTCTCCAGGCGGACGCCCTCGGTCACTTCGCGGAATGTCCGCCCCTCGGCCTTGAGTCGGCGCTGGAGGCCGCGCGGGCTCATCCCCAGGCGCGCGCAGACACTGGCGAGCGACGGTTCTCCTCGCTCCACCTCCTCTTCCACCTGGGCCTGGAGCCGCTCACGCCAGCCCACGGGGGGCGTCGCCTCGCGTGCCAGCAGGTCCACGTGGCGAAGGAGCAGGGCGTGCAATCCGCCATCCGCCTGGCGCAGGGGAAGGGAGAGCATGTCCCGGGGCAGCGTGAGCGTGCAGGACTCCTGACGGAAGGCCAGTCGCGTCGTACCGAAGGCCTCGGCGAGGACGTTCCGCCCGCGCGGGGCCGCCTGGGTGAAGCCCACCTGGAAGGGAATCAACGGCTGGCCAGTGGCCTCGCGCGCGAAGGTCAGGAGCCGCGCGAGCGTGAACTCAGCCTCCTGCCGTCCAGGCCCGGCGGGGCGGTTCGGGCAGCGGTAGCGCAGCGTCGCGCGGCTCTCCGACAACGTGAGATTGAGTTCGGCGCCATCATGCAGCAACCGCAAGTGACGGCTCGCGAGGTGGAGCCCCGCCCCCAGGGTCGCGGCGGTCCGGCACAGATAGTCGAAGAGGTCGAACTGGCCGGGCTCGAAGGTCGTGGCCAGATGGAGCCCGAAGTGCGGGTCGCCGACAGCCGCGGCGGCATTCTCCCAGAGCAGGTCGCCACGGTGCAGGGCGATTCGCGTGTGCGCGTCCGTCAACCGTGTCCGGTCCACTCCGGCACGGCGAGCCACGGCGTCGGCGTTCGCGCCCTTCGCCGCGACCGTGTCCAGGATGAGCCGGGGCAATCTCGTGGAGACACTGGGGGTGGCCATGGCGATGCCCTCGTCTTCCGGACGCTACGCACAACACGGAGCAGGCTCAAGCGAGCGAGGTGGCGCAAGAGGTCCCCTCTTCGTCGCCAGCGGTCCCTTCCGAGCCACGGGGCCCGGCGCTACTCACTGGCCATGCGAACCCCTCCGTCAGTTCCCCTCGACGCGCGGCTCCGGGCGGAGGCCCCGGGCCGATTCATCGCCCTGAGCGATGGGCAAACACACTACCTGCTGGACGGCCCCGAAGGCGGCTCCACCGTCGTGTTGATTCCCGGTGCCACACTGCCGCTGTTCATCTGGGAGCCCCTTGTCGAGCCGCTCGTGCGCGCTGGGCACCGGGTGCTGCGCTACGACTTGTTCGGCCGAGGGTATTCGGACCGGCCGAAGGTGAGGTACGGCCCGGAGCTGTATGAACGGCAGCTCACGGAGTTGCTGGCCGCGCTGGGGCTCGACGCGCCGGTGCATCTGGTGGGACTCGCTTTCGGCGGGCTGCTGGCGGTGCAGTACGTGGACCGGAATCCCGAGCGCGTCCGGAGCCTGTGCCTCATCGAACCGGATGGCTTCGGAACGAAGCTGTCGCTTGGGGTCCGGCTCATGCACGTGCCCGTGTTGGGAGAGGCCCTCTTCGCGGTGATGGGCGAGCGGCAGCTGCGAGCACGGCTGCCGGGCTATTCACGCCGCCCCGAGCTGATTCCGGAGCTGGAGGCTCGCTTCCTGCCCTCCACGCGCATCGCGGGATTTGGCCACGCGCTGCTCTCGACCCTGCGACACATGGCCATCCACACCGCGGCGCCTGTCTTCCACCGTGTGGCCAGGCGCCACATACCCACGCTGCTGCTGTGGGGCCGCGACGACCGAATCACGCCCCTCCACATCGCCGAAGAGGTCCACGCGGCCCTGCCTTACGCGGAGTTCCACATCATCGACGACGCCGGGCACCTGCCCCACTATGAACGTCCCGCCGCCGTGGCCCCATTGCTCACGGAGTTCCTCGCGAAGCCCCACCCCGCGGCTTGAGGCCGCACGGTCGAGCTGCTCGGCCAGGATGAACCGCCACGTGACTGTGTGCGGCCATGGCACCGCTGGCGCACGTTGGCCGAGCCCTACCGCCTCGCGAGCCGTGCTTCGATGCCCGGCTGAGACCCTATGCGACACCGGCACAGGACGGCGCGAAGCGCGTGGGCGGTTTCTTCGCCCCCCGCACGCGGCCCGGGCTGTTCCTGCGCAACCAGTTCTACCGGATGCTCACCTCGAAGCCGCTCGAGCGCGTGTTCGAAAAGCTCGTCACCCACGCGGCCAATGCGTTCGAACTCCCCGAGTATGGTGGTGCTTTCGCCACCCCCCAGGGCCAATGAACGGGGCGGTTGTGGGGCCTGGCGCCATTCCGACCTGGAGAGTTCAATCCTCCCAGTGCACATTCCCCCCGCGGTTCGTTGGGTGAAGGATGCGATTGGCTGTGCACTGCTCGCCACATTCGGCCCATCCCCTGGCACGAAGAAGTCATCGCTGTCACTGGCGTCCTACGTTCCTCGCCACCGACTGGACGTGAGGAAGGTGCGACGCAGGTCCGGAGGATGGGGTGGGGGATGACACAGGGCAAGATGGCCGCGCAAGTCACGCAGGGAGAGTCCGCAGGAGATTGTCGGCCAGCCCTTCAGCATCCTCTTCAAGCCCGAGGACATCCAGAGCGGGCCACCCGCGCGCGAGATGCGCGTGGCGCTCGAGCGAGGCGTCTACATGGGCGAGGGTGAAGGAACTCATTGGCATCGTGAGCCACGACCTGCGCAATCCCCTCAACGCGAGCCTGCTCTCCTCCACCCAACTCCTGCGTCGTCAATGGATGGACGCCCTCCAGGCACGGTGCCTCGTCAGAGTCGTCTCCTCGGCGGAGCGAGCGGCGCGGTTGATTCACGACCTGCTCGACTTCACCCAGGTGCGCCTCGGCGATGGCCTGGCCATCCATCGAAGGCCCACCGACCTCCAGGGGCGCGCCCTGCAGGTGGTGGAAGAGGTTCGCCTGGGCAATCCCGGAAGAGAAGTGCAGATGGAGCACCGCGGTACTGGGGCGAGCCGATTCCTCCGGGTGAGCTCCCGTACCTGTTCGAACGGCTGACGCGAGGGCCCAGCGTGACGGGCAAGCCCCAGGGAGGCATTGGGCTGGGCCTTTTCATCGCCAAGCAGGTCGTGCGTGCTCACGAAGGCACCATCCAGGTGCGTTCAAGCAGGGAGAATGGCACGACGTTCACCGTCCGACTGCCTCGCCGAGCTTCGTCGTGAGCGCGAGCGGGCTGCCGGAGGGGCTGTGAGCTTCACCTGCTTCTGTCGGGCAAGCTCAGATTTCAGTGAGTGGCGGCGGCGGGGTCCGGGAGGCCCGCGCCACAGCGGCCAGTCCATGCACGGCGAGGGCGTGGATCTGCATGGGGTAATCAATGGCGAAGGGCCTGGGAGCGTACATCCACAGCGGCCCAGGCCAGGAGCCCCCCGGCTCTTGGAGGTCCGCCAGATAGTCGATGGCGCGAGTCACGCACAGGTGCTCACTGGGCAGGTAGAAGGTCAGCAACGCTAGCGCCATACCCGTGGAGGCCGCCGAGCTCGCCGCCCCTTGCGTGGGGGACCAACCCCCATCCGGGTTCTGCCGCTCAACGAACTCCCGTGCGAGCCGCCGTGCCGAGTCATGGGACGGTCCAAGCGCCAGCCCCACCTCGTGAGCGGCATAGGAGTCGATGTTGTACCAGTGCGCACGACAGCCGCCTTCCTGCCGCGCGCGCAGTGCGAGCCACTCCCCCGCGGGGGCCCAGAACGCAGGAAGCGTGCCCCATTTGCGCAACGCCATGATGGCATGTGCGACCACGTCCTCGGCGGGCGGGTCGTCCCGGGACTGCCACGTCAGCCACAACCCCGCTGGGGTCCGCATCCGCTCCAGGTACGCTCGCCCCAGGCCCGACGCGGACGTACCGGCGTCCGTGCGAGGCAGGGCAAGCATCACCATCGCGGTGGTGTCGGTATCCGATTCGACCCCTTCCCGGTAGGGCCAGCCTCCGTCCTCATTCTGAGAGCGCAGGAGGAAGGCCCAGGCACGCTCGAACATCGCGGGGTCCAGGTCTTCACAACCCTCCAGTGCTCGGCAGAGCAGCGCCGTGTCCCATACCTCCGCGGGGCTGAAGCACCACACCCCCGCTGTCGTGCGCTCGCTCAGAAGGAAGTCGAACGCGCGGGCGAAGGACTCCGAGGTGGGGTCCCACCGCCGCAGTGCCGCGAGCGCCACGAGGGTCGCCCCCATCTGCCCACCGAAGGAGCCCGAAGCCGATTGGGCCTCACGCAGCGCCTTCAGCGCCTCCACGGTGTCCGCTGACGGCGCTTCATCGGCCAGCAAGAGGAACAGCGCGGCCAGCTCCGCTCCCGACCAACGCTTGAGCCGCACGGTCTGACGGGCGAGGATCCGCTCCAGCAGCTGGGCCTGGAGTTCCTCGCGAGACGGCCCTCCGTGCACGGGTGCGCCCACCGCGAGCGCGAGCGCGAGGAAGAAGTTCCGGCGGTCGCGGAAGACCGGCTCGGAGAAGAGGGGATGGGACACGTCAAGGCTGGCGGTGGGGGCCGCGCCGCCCACCGATGCTTGGAGCCAGCTCTCTATCCGACGAGGCACTTCGTGATGGTTCTGGACCGGTGCGGCCTGGACCCAGCGCCGCGTCGCGCTCAGGTGGGGTCGCAATTCGGGTACGAAGACATCCGCGACCAGACACGCCAGGGCATTCTCAAGGAACCTTGGCGCGGGATGGACCCGCCACGCACCATCGGCTGACTGGGCTTGGGCCAGATGTGCACAGGCGCCGCGCAGCACACGCCGTGCTGGGTTGTCCTTTCTCCGTGGGTTCCACAGGTGGAGGGCGGCGGGTCCCCCTTCACCAATCCGCTCAATGTGAGACAGGTCCGCCATGGACGTTTCCTCCTCGAAGTGAACATCGCGTTCATCTGATGAAGCGGGCGCGGTCCAGGAGCAGGTCACCTCAATGTGTCCTCCAAGAGAGGAGCCATGGTGGGGGCGGGGTACCAGAATGGGCCCAGGCGGATACCCAGCCCCACCATGGGTCCTTCCTCCCACGCGCAGCGGTGGCTGATGGCTTCTTCCGCCCGCCCCGTCTTGTCGGCGCGCCAGGTGCGCCGCAGGTAGGCATGGTCGTAGAGCACGGTTCGCAGTTCCCGCTCGGTGAGCCGGTAGCCGGGCCGCTGGGTGAAGTAACAGTCCATGGGGCCTTGCAGCAGGGGAGGAACCTGCTCCGGGGACACCATGGGCTTGCCAAAAGCAATCATCAACCGGGCGAGAGGGATGTCCTCGCCGTAGAGCGCGCGGATGGCATCCTCGCGGGTGCGGGCTCCGGTGCGAACGACGGCCTGGAGCAACTCGTTCCAGGGGGCCCCCGACTGCGCCACCACCGAACACCAAAGCGTGTGCTCGCCCCGAGGGGTGGCCGCGGCGACCTTTTCGGAAAGAGGCCGTAGCTCATCCGGCAGACTCTCCGCGCCCAGCAACCGCAGGCGCCAGCCCTGGTGCTGGGCGGTGCTGAGCCGCGAGAACTCCTTCACGAGCAGGGCCACCCAGTCGAACAGGCGCTCGCGATAGCGGGGGGTGACCTCGGCGAACTGACTCGGTGTGAGCAAGGGGGTGATGACGTGGCGCACACCGTGGTGGAAGAACAGCTCCACGCAGGCGTTCATCTGGGAGATGGTCCAGTGGGCGTAGTCCTCGGAACTCACGTCGATGCCGGCCAGGGCGGCACTGCGGCGAGTGCCTTCCACCACCCAGATGAGCGTGGCGGGCGCTATCCGCCGCACCTGCTCGATGGGCGCCGCAAGAAACTGGTCCAAGGACATGGCTTCTGCTGCTGAGATCTCGGGTGTCTTGTCAGGCATCGGGACTCACTCAATCGAGCGCACCGGACCTCTTGAGGTCGGCACCGTCGAACGCGCGTCGGTTCCCGGAGGCTGCGCACGGGTGCGCGGAACGGACATCGCCCTGTGGGACGAGGGGGGCTGTGTGACGGTCCCTGAGTCCGTCGCCGGATGCAGTACCTACTGCTGCTCCGCCCGGGAGTGGGTGAAGAGCGTCTTCACGAAGTCGAGGAACACCCGTACCCGGGAGGGCAAATGCCGGCCGGGCGGGTGCAGCAGGTAGATGGGGCGCTCCTCGCGGGCGTAGGTGTCGAGCACCGTGACGAGCGCGCCCGTGGCCAGCTCTGGCGTCACCATGAAGTCCATCATCCACGCGATGCCGAGCCCCGTCGCCGCGGCATCGCGCAGCGTGGCTCCCTGGCTGACATGGAATGCACCGCGCGGCGCGACGCGTGTGATGCCCTCTGGGCCCTTGAAGCGCCACTCACCAACGATGCCCTGGCGCAGGAAGCCCAGGCACTGGTGATGCGACAGGTCCGAGGGCATGGCAGGTGTCCCGTGCTGCTTCAGGTAGTCAGGCGCTGCCACGGCCACCATCCGGGTCATCGCCAGGCTGCGCGCCACCAACCGCGAATCTGTCAGCGGTCCCATTCGGATGAGCACGTCGGCGCCCTCGGTGATGGGGTCCACCACCTCGTCCCGCATCGTCAGATGAATCTCGACGCCTGGGTAGGCCTGGAGAAAGCGAGGCAGGGCCGGGGTGAGCACGAGCTGCCCGATGACCTGCGGCACCTCCACGCGCAAGCGCCCCGTGGGGCGGTTGCGGGAGCGGGCGAGCGACTCCTTGGCTTCACCCAACTCCGCCAGGATGTGCTGGCAGCGCGCGTAGAAGTCACACCCGTCATCCGTGAGCCTGAGCGCTCGCGTCGTCCGCTGGAAGAGGCGCACTCCCAGCTCTTCCTCCAAGCGGGCGATGCGGCGGCTGACGGCGGAGGCGGTGATGTGCAGCCTGCGCGCCGCTTGCGTGAAGTTTCCGTCCTCCACGGCACGGACGAAGGCGTCGATGTTGGAGAGCGAGGGCAGTGACATACGGGTACGGATTGATGCGTGGGCCGCATGGATGATGTGTTCGAGGCTCACTCGCACTCTACCAGCGCACACGGCACATCTCTCCGCGTGGTTCATGTGGGCCCACGGAAGCGGGCTCGAGTCGCGAGAGGAGTGCGTCATGACGGGGTCGCAGTCGATGTTCCAGGGGTGCATGGGCCGCTCGGTGAAGGCCTCGCTCGCGGTGTTGCTGCTGACGAGCGCTCACCACGTCTACGGTGGCCTCCTCTACGGAACGCCATGGCGACTGCACATGGTGGGGGTCGCCGCCGTCACCACCGGAATCCTCCTCGCCTCGCTGAGGGTGCTGCGCCCGAGTCGAGGGGGATTGCGCGGGGAGCTGGCCTTCGCCGTGCTCACGCTGACGACGCTCGCGGTGCCGGTCGGGATGATTGGTGCGTTCGAGGGGCTCTACAACCACGTCCTGAAGGATGTCCTCTACTTCGGTGGTGCGCCCACGGACCTGCTGTCTCAGCTCTTCCCACCGCCCACCTACGAGCTGCCGAACGACGTTCTCTTCGAGCTGACCGGTGTGCTCCAGCCGGTCCCAGCGGGGCTCGCGCTCCTGGCGCTCGTTCGCGCTTTCCGTGAGCGATGGGCGAGCGCCCCCGGGCGGGCGAACCGCGATGTGGCGGAGGTGCCGTGACATGGCCGCGCACAAGGGCTCCATCGTCATCGTGGGGGGCTACGGACAGGTCGGGCAGGCCGTGGCTCGCGTGTTGGCTCCGACCTTCCCGGGACGGGTGCGAATCGCGGGACGCACCCACGTGGTGGTGATGTGGACGCCAATGGTGTGCGGCTGGCGGAGTTCCACAATGCCGCCGGTCAGCCCCTGCGCCTCTTGCGCCCGCCCCCACGCGGCCCCGTCTTCCTGAGGCGCGTGGAGGACGAAGCCGAGTACCTGCTGCCCACCACCCAGGACGTCGTCCACCTGGAGTCCCTGTCCGCCGAGGCGCCCCGCGTGGCCTCGCGCGGCGCGGCGCACGCGGCCTTCCAGCACATCTTCACCCTGCCATTCGGACGCGACTTCGTGGCGGGCTTCGAGCCACGGCCGCCCCCACTCACGCTGGTGGAGTCGGACGGGGGTGGCCCATGGAGCTGGAGGAAGCCGCTGGGGTGGGTTGCGCTCACACTCGGGACACTCTCCCTGGGTGCTGGCGCATGGGCCACGCTGGAGGCGAAGAGCCAGCGCGACGGCATCACCTCGGACCTGCCGCAGCAGGAGGTCGCCCGGCGCAACGGCCGCATCCACGACCTCAACACCACCAGCGGCCTGCTCTATGGCGCGGGAGGACTCGCGGTGCTGAGCGGCGCGTTGCTGCTCCTGTGGCCCGACACGCAGTCCCTGCCCGTGGCCGCGCTGGGCCCGGACGGTGCCGCGTTGGGGCTCGCGGGCGTGTTCTGATGCGTCCCGCGCGCACGGTCCGACGTTCCCTCCCTCCGGGACCTGGTGACTCCTCGGATGAGGCCATCCCGTTGAATTGAGCGTCTGGCTCTGCGACCTGCGTCTCCAGGCCCCGTTATGGGGGGGCAGCATCCCGTTGGGGGTCTTCGCGAGGGGTGGTGCGTCTTTCCATGAGGGGAACTGGTGAAACATCAGCTTGGTCGTCTGTCTCTGAGTCGTTCTTCCGCGCGGTGGCTGTTGCGGTTCGCCTGCCCCCCGGGATTCTTCCCTGACATCCGGTGCGCCATCCTTCTTGGCTCCTGGGTCCTCGCCGCGTGTGGAGGAGGAGGAGGGGAGAAGCCACCGCCGACTCCTCCGGCAAACAAGGCCCCGGTCGCGGTGGCGGACAGGGTGAGGACCGACGAGGACACCGCCGTGGTCATCCCGGCGACCACGCTCGTCGCCAACGACACCGACGCGGACGGCGACTCACTCGCTGTCACCGCCGTTGGCAATGCGACCCAGGGCACCGTGACGCTGGCGGGCGGCAATGTCGCCTTCACCCCGGAGTCGAACTTCTTCGGGATGGCGACGTTCAATTACACGGTCAGCGATGGGACGAACACCAGCACTTCGACGGTGACTGTCACCGTCCAATCCGTGAATGACGCTCCCGTTGCCAGCGCCGATTCGGCCGTCACCCGAATGAATGGCGGGCTGACCCTCCCGGTGGCGAAGCTCCTCGCCAATGACAGCGATGTGGAGGGTGATGGGCTGACGGTGAGCCAGGTCGCGAACGCGCACCACGGCACGGTTGAGCTCCTCGGCGACGAGGTGAAGTTCACACCGACGCCCGGGTTCGCGGGCGCAGCCAGCTTCGAGTACCAGGTGTCCGACATTCACGGCACGACCGCGACCGGCTCGGTCGCCGTGCGCGTCCGTGACGATGTTCCGAACTCGGTGGTCGCCGGGCCGCTGCACACCTGCGCGGTCTTCCAGGACGGACGCGTCAAGTGCTGGGGCTTCAACGAATATGGTCAGCTCGGGCTCGAGGATGAGGCCAGCCGTGGGGACGCCCCAGGTGAGATGGGCGGCTTGCTCCCGTTCGTGCGCCTTGGCGCGGGTCAGAAGGCGACGTCGCTCCACCTCGGTGCCTACTACACCTGTGCGCTCCTCGAGCGTGGCGCGGTCAAGTGCTGGGGGTGGAACGTCGCTGGCATGCTCGGGCTCGGGGATACGGAGCGCCGAGGAGATGCTCCCGGAGAGATGGATGATGCGCTGCCGCCGGTGGACCTCGGCACCGGGCGGACCGCGAAGGCGCTCGCCGCCAACGGCAGTGATTACACGTGTGCCATCCTCGACGATGACACGGTCAAGTGCTGGGGTGACAATCAATACGGCAAGCTCGGGCTCGGCGATATGAGGAACCGCGGAGATGGCCCGGGGGAGATGGGCGATGCGTTGCCGACGGTGGACTTCGGCGCGGGGCGGACCGCGAAGGCGCTCGCAGCGGGTTCTGGTCACACCTGCGCGCTCCTCGATGACGGCTCCGTCAAGTGCTGGGGTTACAACGCGTTTGGCCAGCTCGGGCTCGGCGATAAGGAAGATCGTGGAGATGGCCCGGATGAGATGGGCGACGCGCTGCCCCCGGTGGATCTCGGCGCGGGGCGGACCGCGCGGGCCATCGCCGCCGGTGGGTATTCCACGTGTGCGCTTCTCGATGACGGCTCCGTCAAGTGCTGGGGTTACAACGAATATGGCCAGCTCGGGCTCGGCGATGCGGAACCTCGCGGTGACGGTCCCGGGGAGATGGCCGCCGCGCTGCCCCCGGTGAACCTCGGCACGGGGCGGACCGCGAAGGCGCTCTCCTTGGGTGCATTCTACACGTGTGCGCTCCTCGATGACGGCTCCGTCAAGTGCTGGGGTTCCAACGAGAGTGGCCGGCTCGGGCTCGGCGATTCGAAGAACCGCGGTCAGGTCCCTGCTCAAATGGGCGACGCGCTGCCTCCGGTCAACCTCGGTACGGGCCGTACCGCGACGTCACTCACGACGGGCTCCCACACCTGTGCCACCCTCGACGATGGCGACGTCACATGCTGGGGTGACAACGACTACGGTCAGCTCGGGCTCGGCGATACGAGGTCACGCGGAGAGAACCCAGGTGAGATGGGAGCCGCCCTCCTGGCCGTCGATTTCTAGCGCCTGGTTCGATAGGGAAGACGTCGGCCCGCCTGCTGCGTTCTGACAGCAGGAGGGCCGGCGCATGGGGGTGGGTGAAGAAGGACGATGAGCAGCGCATGTCCTTGGCAATCGGCTACGCTGCACCGGCCGGGTTCGAAAGAGCAGCGGCGTCGTCAACCTGTCCATCGAACCGGATCACGCCCACTTCCCCAGGACAATCGAAAGGTGCGGCGATGCAACCGAACCAATCCAGAGCATGCCTTTCCGGCTCGCGCGCTATCGCGACCACGCTCGCATTCATATGCGCCGCCTGTTCGAGCGAACCGCAGGAGCGCCCTCCAGCCCGCGCTCCGAGTTCCACGGCAAGCCAACCGCGCGCCGCGCAAGTGCCTCCCTCGCCAGCGCCCGTCGCGCAAGTGCCTCCTTCGCCCGCGCCCGCCGCGCGAGTGCCTCCTTCGCCCGCTCGCGAACCCTCGCTGCTGCTCGCTGACCCCGCGGAGCTGATACTCCTGGAGCGGCAGGGGCTGGCCTTCGGTCAGCAGCTGGGCGCTCCGGCCGAGGACGCGCAGAGCCTCCTCACTTCGCCACGGTATGCATCCTTCGTCGCGGTCATCGAGCGCGACCTTGCCGAGCTTTCCAGTCGGGACGGCGTCGCCTTCAGCCAGTTTCCGCTCGACACCCAGCGCCTGAACTACGTCTTCGATCCGAAGTGGCTGCGCTCGCCCCACGCGCGCTTCCAGCTGGTGGGCGTGGTCAACCGGCTCGACATGCGCTTTTCGACGCCCAAGGAGTGTGGCCAGCTCCGGCTGATCTATCGCCTCTCACTCCAGCCGAAAGGCCGGCCCGTCGTCCGCCTGCCAATGACCGTCAACGTCATCCGGCCGTTGCCCATGGGACCGGGCGCGAGCTGCGGGGCGATCGCCAGACAGTGGCGCGAGCTGCCGGTGAGCGCCTCCGAGCGAACCGTCGCGGTGGGGCGGATGGTGACCCAACTGCCGCCCATGAGCCGCCTCGAGACGAACTTCCAGAATCTGCACGGGCCGGGAACCCCCGAGGCGGACGACCACGCGGAGTACGTCCTCAGGGCCTTCGACGTGAGGGCGAATCGCCTCATCCCACGGCCGCTCCTCAACACGCCTCGGGCGGACCTCAATCCGGCGGAGCGCAAGGCGCTGACGGACTGGATGGTGAAGAGCTTCATGGACATCGACGCCGGGCGCTCCGTCATTCCGGACCGCTTCCTGGCCACGCGGGCCATCTCGGTGAGCCCCCGAGGGCTCTCCAGGCCCTCCAATCGCGTCTTCAGCTCCCTCTTCAAGGCAGAGATCGACTCGCGTGTGTTCGCCGAGCTCCCCTATGCCAAGGCGAAGCTGGTTCGCTCCCCGAGGGGCCTGCTGCGACGGCTCGATGGCTTCACGTGTACAGGCTGCCATCAAAGCCGGTCCGTGGCGGGCTTCCACCTCCCCGGCGAGGAGCGAGACCCGAACCAGACGTTCAACGCCCTCGCGGTCGGCGTCTCGCCGCACCTGCATGAGGAGCTCGGCTGGCGGGCACGGATGCTCGCGAGCGTGGCGGATGGGACGACCTTCGCTGAGCCACGACCGTTTCCCGAACACCCCACCTCCGCCGGCTTCTACGGCTCACATTGTGGGCTCGGAGATCCAACCTTCGCGGACTGGACGTGCCAGACCGGGCTCAAGTGCCGCGACAGTCATCACGACGAAGTCGGGTACTGCGCGCCCGCGATTCCGACCTCCGGCGACGCGTGTGAGAATGCCCGAGTGGTCGCCCGCCCGGGCGCGAGCGGCGACCAGATCGTCGCCGATCCACCTGAGGTGTGTCAGGGGCAGTCCCAGGACGCCATTCCGTGCATCGCCAATCGCTACGGGTTCCCGCTCGGGTTTTGCACCGTGCCGTGCGCCCAGCCCGGTGCGCGCTCGGGCTCCTCGGTGTGCGCGCCGATGCTCGTCTCCGGCTATGAACAGGTCTGTTTTCCGCAGGAGGACCCGATTGAAGACTGCGTCCAGAAACAAGGGCTCGTGGCGGTCATGACCACGCGCACCTGTTCTGTCGACGAACCCTGCCGCGACGACTACGGCTGCAGCCGCTACCCAGGCAGCGCCCCTGGAACAGGCGCGTGCGTGCCTCCATACTTCTTGTTCGACTTCCGGGTCGACGGGCCCAGGCTCGACCGCTGAATGGCTGTCGGCCTCGTTTGGGCCAGGCACCGTGGTAGAAGGTCTCAGACTTGGCTCCAGGCCGGTTGTGTCGGTTCCTTCGACGCAATCGCTGGAGTGAGCCCTGGAGGTTGTTCGTGCGTACGGGTCAGTGGTTGGTAGGGAATGCGAGCCGCATGCTTCTGATGTTTTGTCTCGCTTTCGTGGAAGCGGCGCATGCGCAGGTCCAGGTGAGGCTCAAGTCGGAGCCCGCGGGCACGATTCCCGACCAGTTCGTCGTGGAGTTCACCTACAAGCCGCAAGCGCGGCCCAGGTTGTTCGTGAACGACGTCCTCGTCTACCGGCATTCCGTGAGCAGCCCCGAAGAGGACATGGAGCCCGAGCTCCGGCGGGGCTTTCCCATCCAGCACTTCGTGGTGCCGGGGAAGAACACCCTCCGGGTGGAAGTCGACGGCCATGCGGAGACGGTCCAAGGCAAACTGCAAAAGCTCACGGTGAAGGTGGGCAAGGACCGAGCGCTGGCCGAGACCTACTCCGACGTGGGGAACATCCAGGTGAAGGTCCCGCTCACGTTCAAGGCACCCACGAAGCTGAAGCCCCCTCTCTGGCGGACAGGCCAGAAGATTGTCTGGAGCGACGCGGAGAAGAATCAGGTCCACGCAAAGATCGTCGAGTTGCAGCAGTTGCTCCAGGCGAAGAAGTTCGAGGATTTCACAGCCCTCCTGGCGGGCCCCATCCAGGAAACCGTCCGTCTGACGGGAATCGCCAATGCGAAGAAGCTGACCCAGAGGGAGATGATGGAGTGGGAAGAGCTATCGCAAGCCAGTGACTGGGCGGTCCGCAGCCCCTCTCTTGAGGCGCTGGACTGCACGCTCTACGGGGGCGGTTGGCTGGTCGAATGCCTGGAGAAGGGGACGGACCACACGCTCCAGTTCACCGCGAACGAGGTCAGGGAAGGCCGCCGGTTCATGTGGATGAAACGAGACGCTGGCTACAGCCTGTATACGAAAGTCAGCCTCTTCTGAGCCCTTCGAGGTGCTGCGGTCTCCTGGTGGGTGCCGGTCACGTCCCGAATCTTGTGTAATTCGTCGAGAGGGGCGGGGAGGCGCGTCTCTCTACGTGTGTAGAGGGCGAACCGGGACGAGAGGGAATCAGCGGCTCGAACAGGCTCTACCGTTCATCCGTCAGGTCCACTGGCCAGCTTCGGGCATGACCATCCCTTTGGTCGATCAGCGGCCCGCCCTCCGCCCCCGGGCTTGCTCGCTCAATTTCGAGGCCAGCTCTAGTTCAGGCAGTTGGACTTACTGCGACCCCGGTGCGTGTGTTGCGGCTGTCTTGCCGACGCACTTTTTGTTGATGCAGGCGCCGACGCACTGTTTCGGGCAGTAGTAGTCTGCTACGCCGTTGCATTGGATGTATGCTGCATTGAGCAGGGCACGACTTTCTGGGCTTTGCTGCCATGTTCGAGATACTGAAAGGCAGCATCCGTCATCGATTAGTCGCACATCTTCCGCATGGCAGTCGTCGTCTTCTGTGCAATCCGTGTGGCTTCTGGCCTCCAGCTCAAGGGTTGCACGTGCTCTGCTGCATTCGTTGCTGTCCGCCCTGTCTGAGGCACGATTGTCAGATGCGGCCCTGGTTGTCTGGGCTGTGCAGCCGGATATGAAGATTGCGGCAATTATGGGCCAGATGTGGTGGGTGTTCGTCATGATTTTCGACCAAGCTGGCAATGTAATCGGAAAGTGGGCGCTTCCGAAGGCCGTGGGTTGAAGTTGCCCCGGTTCCGCGCTTTCGTCATCAAGCGGCAGCGCGGTGCTTCTTCTCGTAACCAGTGGGTGACTCGCAGTCGAGCGCGGAGCGCCCGGGCGACGGCATGGGAGGACGCCCAGCACGAGCAGCCCGGCGACGCTTGTTTGCTCCCATCGCAACTCCTCGGATTCGAGCGTTGCGACGACCCGTTGAATCCACCGACGTTCCGGTGCCCGCCCGAATACACCCCGTATGTCCCCAGGGGGGAGATGCTCCGCTCGCGCGCCTCGCTCACTCGCCTTGACGCACCCATGCCGCAGCGGCCGTCAGGCCGCCGGGCATGGTCCGCTGAGGCAAGCGAAACGCGTTACGGCGTACGCGGCGGCCCGAACCATCGGGACAATGCCTCACGCAGCCCCTGGTTCGTGCCCTCACCGACCCACGCGACGTGACCGTCCGGTCGAATCAGCACCGCAACGGGTGCAGTGACCGCGCCGAGCGCCGGGAGCTCCCACTCCCCCGTGTAGCGGGCAGCGACCCTCCGGACCCGGTCCGCCCAGGGCGTGACGTCGAGAGTGCCGGACTCGCCCAGGTCGAGCAGCACCGGCCGCGCGTCGTGCAACAGGTGGAACACTCGCCGGGGACCGTCAGGGGTGACCAGGTCGAGGTCCGGCACGCGGCGCCCGAGCAGCGGGTGTCCGTTGCCCAGTTCGTAGTGAACGTCCAGCCCCGACATCATCGCCGCGTACTGCTTGCGTGGCCTGTCCATCTGCAGCAACTCAGCCAACGTCTCGCGCACGGCGTCCATTCGCGTGTCACCGCGGCTCAGCGCGGTCTGCGCCATGGTCTTCCGCAGTGCACGGGCCGCGACGGGGTGCCGCTCGGCCTGGTACGTATCGAGCAGGTTCTCTGGCGAGACGCCGCGCACGACCTGGGCCAGCTTCCACCCCAGGTTCACTGCATCCTGCACGCCAAGGTTGAGTCCCTGTCCGCCCATCGGTGAGTGCACGTGGGCCGCGTCGCCGGCCAGGAGCACCCGCCGGTCGCGGTAGGACGCCGCCTGCCGCGTCATGTCGGTGAACCTCGAGAGGGACGTGGCGCCGCGCAGGCCGTAGTCCGTCCCGTAGAGCGCGACGAGCCCCTCGCGCAGCACCTCGAGGGTGGGCGCGTCGCCCGTTTCGACCTGCTCCTCTCTCAGCACGACGCCCACGCGTCCGTCCTCCATCTTGCCCATGGCGTAGGTGCCCTTCTCATCCCGGCGGATGCCGAACGCCGGCGCTCCGGTCATCTCGACCTCGGCTATGAGGTAGCTGATCGACGCATCCCACCCCGGGAACTCGATGCCCGCAGCCTTGCGAACGAGGCTGCGACCCCCGTCGCACCCGACGAGGTACTTCGCCCGCAATGCACGGCCGTCCGACAGCTCGACGTCGACGCCGGTGTCGTCCTGCGCGAAGCCCGTCACCTCACACCCACGGTAGATGGGCACCGCCAGCTCGCCCACCCACTCCGCCAGGATGTGCTCGAAGCGCTCCTGCAAGAGCGCGAGTCCATGGTTGTGACGTGTCGGGAAGTCGCTGAGGTCCAGAGGCGTCTGCCCGAACGCGACGTTCTGGACTGCTTGCCCTTGCGAGACGAAGCGCTCGACGACCCCGCGCTGATCGAGCACCTCCAGGCTGCGCGCGTGCAGTCCGCGCGAGCGCGAGCCGGCGATCTCCTGATTGGAGCGCCGCTCGACGATGGCCACGTCCACCCGCGCCAATGCCAGCTCCGCCGCCAGCATCAGCCCGGTCGGGCCCCCTCCAGCAATCACCACCTCGTGTTGTGTCACCACGTTCGTGTGCATCCCCTGGCCTCCTGCTTCTGGAATGAAACGGGTGATGGTGGAGCATGACCGGGGGGGCTTGCGGCAATCGCCGGGGTCTGGCATTTGATGGCAGTGGAGAGAGCGGCGAGGGCTGCCATGGCTCCTCCAGCGGCCCGTCGCGGACCCCCAAAAGCGCGCACGCGTGGCCTTCACTCATGGCACTGACGCACTGCATGAAGTGGCCTTGGTGCCCCACACGGGACCGGGTTGTCTGGCTCGGTGGCGATGCGGTATGCGCCGCGTCGGTAGCCTCCTCGCCAGGGATGGCGCGGCTGCTATCCGGGTGATGGTGGATGGGCGTCAGTCGGAGCGAGGTCTACCTGGAGGGCCCCGTCGAGAAGCAGACAGGCCGCCACGCAGGCGGGGATTTGCTGGCCCGTTGCTGCGAGCATGGGCGCGCTGCTCTTCTGCCCTGGGGGGCTCAATGCAAGCCAGTCTGAAACTTCACCCAACACGGTTCTCCACCGCGTCGCCTCGTGCCTTGCTGCTGGCGGTGACGGTGCTGGGGCTGTTGACGGTGCCGTCTGTCGCGCACGCACTCCTGCTCATCACCTGTCCGGCCGGAACGACGCAGGTGGCCTATTCGCCCGGAATGACGAATACGCCGCGGCTCATCCAAGGCGTGGGGCATGAGCTGTCAGGGATTTGCACTGGACTGGGGCTGCCCATGGGGGTGAGTTCGTTCACGACCAGCTTCGTGGGCGAGGATATGGTGTCATGTACAGCGTTGTTCACCGCCAGCGAGGGTGACCAGACGTTTGTGTGGAGCAACGGGGCAACCAGTACCTGGCATTTCACGGCCACGGTGGGAACCAGCGTGGGCGGCCAACGCGTCACCACCCTGCAAGGGCCCATCACGTCTGGACTGTTCCAGGGTGCGCAGGTGACGCAGGTGGTGACCTTGCTGAACCTGGACCTGGCGGCATGTAGCACGGAGGAGGGGCTCACCTCCGCGAGTGGGACGTCGACGTATCTCTTCTCGGCCCTGTAGCGATGCCGGGCCGCTTGTGCGCGCGTCGCTCGCACTGACGCACTGAGATGTGCTCCCAGCGCGAGTTCCGACTCACGAATTCAACCCGCTGACCGTGTCCGATTTGACGGCGGCAACTCCCCGGCCGTCGCCCCTTGTCCTCAGGGCCATCCGTTCTCACGTCCCGTGAGGCGTGAGCGCGGCCCGGATGAGCACCAGGGCCCGCTCGCGAATCCGGGCCGACAGGACGTCCTCCGCCTTCGCATCGAGCGAGCGATAGGCGAGAGGAAACGCCAGCTCCAGGTCCACCCGCACGTCGAGGACCACTTCGTCGAGCAGCGTATCGACCTGGTCGCGTCCGCACTTGGAGAGGGCGCTGGCGATCCTCGCGGGGTTGACCAGTCGCGCGGCCCACTCCTCGAGCGTCTCCAGCGAGAGGGCCTGGTGGGGACTCCACGCCTCGCTCTCGTCGAAGCGGCCCTCACTGAACTCGTCGATCTTCCGTTTGACGGAGGCACGGGTGCTGGGGGAGGCGCGCAGCTCGCTCTTGATGACCAGCCCCTCCGCCACGTTGTCGGGGATGGGTGGCAGCCCCAACACGCCGGGAACCCGCGTCGGATACCGCGTGGGGACGCTGTCCATGTCGCCGCGAGTCCCTCGTCGAAGCACGGGAGGCGTCATGAGCCCTGCTGCCTTGGCCGCGGCCTCCAGCTCCGGATGGGCCAGCAAGGTGCCCTCGTCTTCGTCATCCCGCACGAGCAGGACGTCGAACGGCGACCAGCGCAGCTCCGGCGCATACCAGATGCCGGTCTGCACGGCGGACAGCCCCGGCACGGGCGGCACCTCCGGATGTGGGTAGTGCCCGCCGAAGAGCTCTCCGTAGAAATACACCGTGCCGGCCGTGGCCCCCAGCGCCTGTGCCATCTGTGCGGCCGCGGAGCCCAGTTGCGCCCGCACGAGCTGCCAGCCGAAGAAGGACTCGTCCTCGGTCAGCCAGGCCTTGCGCTTGCCGAACCAGACCTGTCCAGCCCGCACGGCGATGACGAGCTGCGCGCCATGAACCTTCTCCAGGGCAATCCACGGGCCACCCGGGCTGGGCGCTGACTTCGGTTGACCCGCTGCGGGCATCTTCGCGTAGGTCCGAAATGAAGGAGGCGGCACCATGCCCGGCAGAATGCCCGAAGTGGCCGCGCCGCGCTGCCCCGGTCATTCGGACGCGGCAAGGGAGTTGATTCCAACTCCGCGTCGCCGACACAGGAACGCGCCGGTCTCCGCGCGCCTGGCTCACTGGCATTGACGCACCGCCGTATGGGGCCTTGACGCGCTCCTGATGCGGCAGCCGAACTTTGGCCAGACACAACCATCCCGGCCTGGTTTCACCAAGGAGTTCATCTCTTTCTTGCTTGGAGCTGCTTGCTGACATGGTGGGAAATCCAAGGGGTGCGACCGCCGAAATCGGCCCCATCCCTCTTTCAATTCAAGACGCATCCGAGGATGATGTCGGCGATTGGTGCAATGCCAATCTTCAGTGTAGGGGGAGAAATATGACGCGACTTTACAGGCATCTGCTGACAGTTTCCCTGTCCGTCCTTGGTTTGACCGCCTGTGGCAACGTGGCTCCACCGGACGAGGTACAGAGCAGCACCCGCCAGGATGAGATGGTTGCAGAGGCTGTGCCACT
The DNA here is from genome assembly GCF_013336645.1 of Myxococcus sp. CA039A. Classification (NCBI taxonomy): domain Bacteria; kingdom Pseudomonadati; phylum Myxococcota; class Myxococcia; order Myxococcales; family Myxococcaceae; genus Myxococcus; species Myxococcus sp. CA039A. The sequence goes on from NZ_JABUMQ010000033.1 coordinate 48,348, forward strand.
CCCGCTCCCTCTTGGCTGCCTCCTGACCTCACTGGATACAGACCAGGACGGCGTCTGCGATATCGTGGAGGTTGTGTTTGGCACCAATCCGAACAACGCCGACACGGATGGGGACCGCCTCAGCGACTACGTGGAGTTGTTCGGCTTTGGCGGCGTGGATTTGAGTGCCCTCGGCGCCAACCCGCGCAAGAAGGATATCTTCGTGGAAGTGGACTACCTTCCCGGTCTCCTGCCGACCCAGGACACGCTGAACAGCGTCATCACGGCTTTCGCCAAAGCGCCGGTGAGCAACCCGAATGGGTCCACGGGCATCACGCTGCACCTGGTGGTGAGTCAGGAGATCGCCGCCGCGGACGTGGACCTGGACTTGAGTCCTGTCTGGACCGACTTCGACACGATCAAGGCCAAGTACTTCGCCGCGAGCCGCGCGCCGTACTTCCATTACATGCTGTTCGCGCACAGATACAACGGGGGCAACTCCAGCGGCATCTCGCGCGGGCTGCCTGCCCAGGACTTCGTGGTGTCACTGGGCTTTTGGGGCGGCGTACCGAACGTGGCGGTGGCTGGCACCCTGATGCACGAGTTGGGACACAACATCGGCCTGGACCACGGTGGCAATGACGGTGCCAACTACAAGCCCAACTACCTGAGCATCATGAACTACGAATACCAGTTTCATGGGTTCGTCATTGACAACATTGGCGGCGTGCTCGACTACTCGCGTGTGCGGGTGGCTGCCTTCAGTGAGCAGAATATCCTTGAGACTTCTGCGTTCGCGCCTATTGCGCCTACCACGGAAGCGGACCTTGACCGCATCGGCGGAGTGCGCGTCAACGGCGTCAACATTTTTGGCCATGCAGGCAACTTCCTCGACTTCAACAACAACGTCCAAGTCGACAACGGCGCCTATTCGTTGGATTTCAACCGCAACGGCTTCGCTGGGGATGTATTCCCCGCGGCGCAGAATGACTGGTTGGCCCTGATCTACGACGGCGGCGGCCAGATTGGCTTCGCCACGCCGGGCATCTCCCGGCACCTGGACCGCGAGGAGGCTTTCCTCGTGACCCCCGAGAAGATGGAGCCCTGCCTCACGGTGGACCTGGCGCGCGCTCCGTAAGTCCGCCTCCCGTCGCGGAAGAGTCGAATCCCACCGCCGGGGCCACCTGCACGGGCCCCGGCGGGTGTGTCTGCCTGGGAGCATCGAGGAGAGGACGCAACGGGCTCGCCACGGAGGTGGATGACCTGCCCCGCGGTTTTCGGACCCTCTGAAGCTCGCGAGGATGCCGTCTCCCGTCCACACGGAGGCAAGTCAGTCGACCTTCCACAGTCGGAGGGCTTCCTCCGCGATGATGTCGGGGTTCTCCTCCTGGAAGAACAGCTTCCCGCCCGGCACGAAGCGAATCCCCTGCGAGCCGGGGAACGTGCGGTCGAGGTAGTGCGCGTCCTCGTTCGAGAAGATGTCGTCGCTTGCGCCCCAGACGATGCGGACCGGGATGTGGACGCCAAGGAGCTTTGCCTCGATTCCCGCCAGCGGGTTGGGGAGAAACGCCTGGTGGAAGGCGTGGTACTGGGCCTGCCGCTTCGGCGAGCTCACGACGGGCGAGGCGTAGGTTTCGATGACCTCGTTGGTGAGGGTGTTGGGGTTCTGGAAGACAGCCGCGCCGAACGTCGAGCGGGCCATGGCCGGGTCGGTGAGCCACGCGGCGGTGTCGGCCGCGAGCGTCCCAGCGCGAGCCAGCTCGATGGCCGGCATGACCTTGGGTGGAGGGCTGTTCGGCTCGGTGTCGCAGTTCGTCAGGAGGAGTGTCCGGACCCGCTGTGGGAACTTGACCAGGAAGAGCTGGGCAACCGCGCCTCCGCTGTCACTGGCGACGATGTCGACCTGAGAGGCGCCGAGCGAGTCGAGCAGGGCCGCGAGCATGTCCACCTGGGCAGCGGCGGCCAGTGACTGGTGCTCGGGGACCTCCGAGTAGCCCAGGCCCATGAAGTCAGGAGCGATGCAGTGCCGGAGATCGCACAGCCGGTCAAACGCGCCGCGCCACTGGAAGCCATTGAGGGGGGCGCCGTGGAGGAACAGGGCGACATCACCCGAGCCGCGCTCCACGTAGGCAATCTTTCCGAACGAGAGCGGGGCGAAGCGTCGCGCCGCGCGCCAGGTCGCCGCGTCCGTCACTGGGACCGCCGTGACGCCAGCCGTGGTGGAGTGGGACTCCGGGTGGGATGCACAAGCGCCGAGCGTGCTGGCCGCGAGGGTCATGGCCGCGAACTTGAGGAAGAACCGACGTCTCATGGGGAGAACTCCAGTCTGATCGACCCTCGTGCTACCCAAGCCTTCCGGCCGCGCTGCTGAAGAGCCACGGTCCGGGGCGCACGCCGTTGCTCGACGTGCTCACGTCTCCGGTTCCGTCGGGTCGGTTCGACTCGCCGGTGGATGACCGCCATGTCCTCTGTCTGCACGTGGGGGAGCCGGTGCCGGTGACGTATCGCGTGGGGAAGGCCGAGCGTCAGGCGGCACGCATCCACGGTCAGTTCTGCGTGGTTCCGGCGGGGTCGAGCACTCGGTGGACGTTGTCGGGCCCGGCCCGGTCGTTGCTCCTGCGGCTGACGCCCGCGCTGATGAGGGAGGCCGCGGAGGCCAGGGGGTTGGGGGCGCAAGGGACGGAACTGGATCCGGCCATCCACATCCGGGACGCGCAGGTCGAGCGCATCGGCTGGATGATGCAGGCCGAGGACCACGATGGATATCCGGGGGGGAGGCTCTTCGTGGACAGCCTGGCGACGGCGCTCGCCGCACGGCTGTTCGCGTTGCAGTCTCCCACGGAGGACTCGGCGCCCAGGCGTCGCCATGGATTGCCAGCGTGGCGGCTGCGGCAGGTGGTCGAATACATCGAGGCGCACCTGGACGAGGAGCTGACGCTGGCGGAACTGGCGGGGGTGGCGGGGG